>JBPCOO010000086.1:0-3819 GCA_051000155.1 Solirubrobacterales bacterium
GCGGCGAGCAGTTCTCCCCGCCGGAGATCAGCGCGATGATCCTGCAGAAGATCAAGGCCGACGCCGAGGCCAAGCTCGGAGAGTCGGTCGACAGCGCGGTGATCACCGTCCCCGCCTACTTCAACGATGACCAGCGGCAGGCGACCAAGGACGCCGGCAAGATCGCCGGTCTCGAGGTCAAGCGGATTATCAACGAGCCGACCGCGGCCTCGCTCGCCTACGGCCTCGACAAGGAGGGCGAGGATCAGACCATCCTCGTCTTCGACCTCGGCGGCGGCACCTTCGACGTCTCGGTACTCGAGATCGGCGACGGCGTGTTCGAGGTCAAGTCGCCCGGCGGTGACGACCACCTCGGCGGCGACAACTGGGACAAGGCGATCGTCGAGTGGCTGGTGGCGGAGTTCAAGCGCGACCAGGGCATCGACCTGGCCGCCGACAAAAACTCGCTCCAGCGTCTCTACGAGGCTGCCGAGAAGGCCAAGATCGAGCTCTCGACCGCGCAGGAGACCCAGATCAATCTGCCGTTCATCACCGCGGTCGACGGCCAGCCCAAGCACCTCGAGCTGAAGCTGAGCCGCTCGAAGCTGGCAGAGCTTACCTCCGAGCTGCTCGACCGCGTCGTCTCCCCGGTCAAGCAGGCCCTGGCCGACGCCGACGCCACCATCGACCACGTGGTCATGGTCGGCGGCATGACCCGGATGCCTTCGGTCCAGGAGAAGGTCAAGGAGCTGACCGGCAAGGATCCGCACAAGGGCGTCAACCCCGATGAGGTCGTCGCTATCGGCGCCGCGATCCAGGCGGGTGTGCTCTCCGGCGATGTCAAGGACGTCCTCCTGCTGGACGTCACCCCGCTCACCCTCGGGATCGAGACCAAGGGCGGCGTGATGACCAAGCTGATCGAGCGCAACACGACGATTCCGACGAAGAAGTCGGAGGTCTTCAGCACCGCTGACGACAACCAGACCCAGGTCGAGGTCCACGTCCTCCAGGGCGAGCGCGAGATGGCCCAGGGCAACAAGTCGCTCGGCAAGTTCCAGCTCACCGGGATCCCCCCGGCGCCGCGCGGGATGCCGCAGATCGAGGTCACCTTCGACATCGACGCCAACGGCATCTTGAACGTCAGCGCCAAGGATCTCGGCACCAGCAAGGAGCAGAAGATCGAGATCAAGGGTGGCTCCGGCCTCGACGACTCCGAGATCGAGAAGATGGTCGGTGACGCCGAGGCTCACGCCGAGGAGGACCGCAAGGCCAAGGAGCTGGCCGAGGCCCGCAACGTGGGCGAGCAGACCGCCTACCAGTCGGAGAAGCAGCTCGAAGAGCTCGGCGATCAGGTCGACGAGAGCTCGAAGGAGCAGATCACGGTCGCGATCGCCGATCTCAAGGGCGTGCTGGAGTCCAACGACGCCGATGAGATCAAGGCGAAGACGACCGCCGTGGAAACCGCATTCCACGCGGTCAGCGAGCAGATCTACGCCGCCTCCCAGCAGCAGGCCGAGCAGGCCGCCACGGCGGGGGCTGACGGTGGATCCGGCGACGGCGCCCCCAACGGCGCTTCCGCGGACGAGGACGTCGTCGACGCCGAGGTCGTCGAGGACGAGGCCTAGGCCGGGCGAACTCCGAGTACGCGAGGTAAGCGATGAGCGAGCGAGGCGAACAGCAGGCGCAGGCCGAAGAGCCGCTTGAGCAGGGCCCGGTGTCAGACGCCGGGTCCGGCTCGGACGGTGAGGCACCCGACGAGGTGGTCGTCGAAGCGACCGCGGTAGAGGACAAGGCGGCGAACGGGACCGAAGCTGACCGAGTGCCGGAGGCCGGGAGCGAAGCCGAGCGTGAGCCGGAAGCCGACTCGGCGCAAGAAACCGACGCCGGGACCGAAGTCCCGGTGGAGCCCGAGCCCCCCGAGACGCCGCTCCAGCGCGCCGAGCGCGAGCGCGGCGAGTACCTGGAGCTGGCGCAGCGCTCCCGAGCGGAGTTCGAGAACTTCCGCCGGCGAGCGGCCGCTCAGTCAGCCGAGGCTGAGATCCGCGGCAAGGCCGAGCTGGCGCGCCGGATGGTGCCGGCACTCGACAACCTCGAGCGGGCGCTGCTGGCGGCCGGGGTCGACCCCGACGCCGAGTCCCCTGCCGGCGGCGGGGACGAAGTCGTCGATGCGCTCGCCGGTGGAGTCAACCTGGTCCTGCGGGAGCTCCGTGACGGACTCCGCGCCGCGGGGGTGGAGGGCTTCAACCCCGCGGGCGAGCGGTTCGATCCCAACCTGCACGAGGCAATCGCCACCGGCGCGGCCGACGGCGCTGAAGCGGGAACCGTGATCGAGACGACCGAGAAGGGCTACCGGATCGGGGAGCAGGTGCTGCGTCCGGCCCGCGTGGTCGTAGCGGGGTAGGCAATGGCGCGTGATCTCTACGACGTCCTCGGCGTCCAAAAGAAGGCCTCCGATGAGGAGATCAAGCGTGCCTACCGCAAGCTCGCCCGCGAGTACCACCCCGATCGCAACCCCGACGACGCCGGTGCCGAGGACCGCTTCAAGGAGATCCAGGGCGCCTACGACACGCTCAAGGACCCCGACAAGCGCCGCGCCTACGATGCCGGCGGGGGTCCGTTCGGCGGCTACGGTCGCGCGGGTGGCGGCCCCGGAGGTCCGGGTGGCTTCGGGGTCGGCGACCTCGGCGACATCTTCTCCACGATCTTCAACCGCGGTCGCGGAGAGAGCCCCGAGCGGCGTGGCTCCGACCTCGAGACCGAGGTGCGGCTGAGCTTCGAGCAAGCGGTCGAGGGGGCTCAGATACTCGTTACCGTTCCCAAGCAGGCGCGCTGCCAGACCTGCGACGGCAAGGGGGTCGCGCCCGACGGCGAGATCAAGACCTGCGACCGCTGCGATGGACGCGGCGTCGACGCCGAGAGCCAGGGTCTGTTCTCGATCTCCCAGCCCTGTCCCAAGTGCGGCGGGCGGGGTGAGATCATCACCAAGCCGTGCCCCTCCTGCGCCGGCAGCGGCCTCACCCACCAGCGCAAGCGCTACCGGGTCAACGTGCCCGCGGGGGTCAAGGACGGAACCCGGATCCGGCTCGCCGGCAAGGGCGAGGACGGCCCGCTGGGCGGGCCCAGCGGCGACCTCTTCGTCCGCGCTCAGGTGGCTCCATCCCCCGTCTTCAAGCGTCGCGACGACGGCAACCTCGAGGTCGAGGTGCCGATCACGGTCACCGAGGCGATGCTCGGCGCCGACGTCGAGGTGCCGACGCTGGGAGGGACCAAGCGTATCCGGATCCCCGCCGGGACCCAGCACGGTGCGATCCAACGGCTCCGGGGTGAGGGCCCGCCGGCCCCCAACTCATCACGACGAGGCGACATCCGCTACCGGCTGACGATCGCGGTCCCAGACGATCTCACGGCTGAGCAAAGGCGTGCTGTCGAGGAGCTCGAGCAGACGCTCGACGACGCCGACCCACGGGCCTCCCTGCTGCGAGAGGCGCGGCTTCGTGGCGATCGCAACCGGGCCGAAGCGTCCGAGGGCGCTGAGAAGGTGGGGGCATCGTGAGCGGTCGCGAGAAGCGAGACGGCGGCAAGCCCATCCCCTCCGAGCTGGACCGCGAGCGCGGCGTGTTCATGATCTCGGTCGCCGCCGAGCTGGCCGAGATGCACCCCCAGACGCTGCGGATGTATGAGGCCAAGGGCCTGATCAATCCAAAGCGCTCACCCAAAAACACCCGCCTCTACTCCCAGACCGACGTCGACCGCCTCCGCCGAATCCAGGAGATGACCGCCGACCAGGGCCTCAACCTCGCCGGGGTGGAGACGGTGCTGGAGCTGGAGAGTCGACTCGAG
>JBPCOO010000165.1:0-2924 GCA_051000155.1 Solirubrobacterales bacterium
GCAGCGATGTCGTCGGGGTCAGCGTCGCCGGCTTGAGGACGACCGAGTTTCCGGCGGCGAGCGCCGGGATGCAGTCGCCGAAGGAGTTGGTGAGGGGGTAGTTCCAGGGCCCGATCACGCCAACGACGCCGACCGGCTCATAGCGGACGACCAGCTTGCGCCCGGCCACGAATGGCGAGGAGGAGCGAATCTTCTCGTCGCCGAGATACTTGGCGGCGTGCTTGGCCCAGAAGCCGAAGGCGAGCCCGGTGTAGCCGACCTCGGCCACGAGCGCGTCCTCGTAGACCTTGCCGTTTTCGGCGACGATCGTGCGGGCGATCCGGTCGGCGTTGTCCATAGCCCACTTCTGCATCCGCTTGAGCAGACGGGCGCGGCCATCGAAGCCGAGCGCCTGCCAGGCGGGCTGGGCCTCACGGGCGCGCGCGACCAGCTCGGTGACGCCGTCGGGATCGAGCGCGTCGACGGTGGTGATCAGCTCGCCGGTAGCGGGGTTGCGGACCTCGACCTTCCCGGCGGATTCGGCCCCGTTCGGGGACGCGACGGTCTGCTCCGGTGCTTGGGGGGCGGCGGTCGGCTCCATTGTTCTCTCCTCTTGCGATCGGGCTCGGACTTCACGGGCTTCGGCATGCTGGCCGGCCGACCAAGAGGCTAGTCGACGCCGGAGCAGAGGGCAACGCATACTCTCCGACATGAACACGCCTGAGCCCCGCACCCTCGCCGATGGCGCCCTCCGACTCGACTTCCCCGCCGAAGCGATCGCGCGCCTCACCCTCGACAACCCCGATAAGCGCAATCCGCTCTCCCATCCGGTGCTTGACGCGATCGCCGAGACCCTCCCCCGCCTCGACCACGGCATCGACGTCCGCTGCGTGGTCATCACCGGCGCGGGCAAGGCGTTCAGCGCAGGCTATGACATCTCCGACATCCCCGCCGAGAGCTTCTCCACCGACGCCGAGGCGCTGGTCGCCCATCCCTTCACCGCGGCGATGGAGGCGATCAGCGCCCATCCCTTCCCGGTGATCGCGGCGCTCAACGGGCATTGTCTCGGAGGCGGCCTCGAGCTGGCGGTGCGCTGCGACCTGCGCATCTGCGCGGCTGAGGCCAAGCTCGGGATGCCGCCGGCCAAGCTCGGGCTCGTCTATGGCCACACCGGTCTCGAGCGCTTCATCGAAGCGATCGGAGTGCCGCGCACGAAGGAGCTCTTTCTCACCGGCCGCAACGTCGACGGCGCCCGGGCGGCGAAGATCGGGCTCGTTCATGAGGTCCACTCGGCCGAGCGGATCGAGCAGGTCTCGCTCGAGCTGGCCGAGCGGATCGCCGCCAACGCGCCGATCTCGATGCGTGGAAACAAGCACGCGATCGAGACCCTGGCCCAGTTCCCGCGGCTGAGCCCGAAGCAGACGGAGGAGCTGGTCGAGCTGCGGCGCTCATGCTTTGAGAGCGAGGACTTTCGCGAGGGCGTCCGCGCCTTCGCCGAGAAACGGGAGCCCGAGTGGAAGGGTCGCTGAGTCCCGAAGCTCGCGCGCTCGGGGCCTGCGATCCCGTGCTGGCCGCGCAAATCGAGCGATTCGGGCCGATGTCGGTCGAGGGTCGGCGCGGAGCCCACACCGATGACGCCTTCGCCCACCTGTTCCGGATCGTGATGGGACAGCAGCTCTCAACCAAGGCGGCGGCGACGATCTGGGAGCGGGCGTGCGCGCTCTTCGACGGACCGCTGCCGACCCCCGAGCGGACGCTCGAGCTACGCGATGAGTTGAGGGCCGCCGGGCTCTCGGGTCGCAAGGTCGACTACGTCTGCGGACTGGCAGAGTCGTTCACCGGCGGCGAGTTGAGCGCAGCCGCTCTGGAGGAGCTGAGCGACGAGGTGGTGGTCGAGCGGATCACCGAGCTGCGCGGCTTCGGGCGCTGGAGCGCGGAGATGTTCCTCATCTTCCACCTGGGTCGACCCGACGTGTTCAGCGGCGGCGACCTCGGACTGCGGCGTGGCATCCAGCGGAGCCTGGGCCTCGCGGATCCCCCGAGCCCGGAGGAGGCCGAACGGATCGCCGAGCGCTGGCAACCGCACCGCTCGCTCGCCTGCATCTACCTGTGGGCGGTCGCGGGAGCGGGCGAGCCGGCCTGAGACGACGAAAGGCGAGGAGGCGACAAAAGGGGAGCAATGCCGCCCCCTCGCTATACCTGGTGTACCCGGGTCGGGGTGATGGATAAACACGTCGAGGGGGGCCTTCGTCACACAACGACCCTCCCCCGAGCGGGCGGGAGCTATGCCGAGTCGATGTCTCCGATCCTGGCGATGGTCGCGCCGGCCTCGACCTGGTCGCCCTCCTCCACCTCGAAAGCCTCGATGGCCCCGCTGGCCGAGGCGACCAGCTCATGCTCCATCTTCATCGCTTCGAGCACCGCCACAACCTGCCCGGCGTCGACCTGCTCACCCGCGGAGACCGCCAGCGAGAGGACCTTGCCCGGCATCGGCGCCACCAGCGCCCCCTCCGCTGCCGCGGTCCCCTGGAGCGGATAGCGGGGCAGCTCGATCAACTCGACCTGGCCGCGGGGGGAGTTGACGAACCAGCGGTCCTCGTCGTGTGCGACCGAGTAGCGGCGACGAACGCCTTCGACCTCCAGATCCACACGAGCTGGATCAGCGATCGGGCGCAGCACGACCTCGACCGGCTCGCCGTCGACCTTCACCTCGAGCCCCTCGGCCCGACCCCGCCCGAGCCTGTAAGCCACTTCCACCTCTCGATCGCCGCAGGATAACCCGGTCCTCTGGGGCACCGATGGGTTGTTGCGCCAACCCGGCGGAGCAAAGCGAAGCAGCGACTGCGAGTGGTGCCGCTCAAGCATGCCCGCAAGCGTCGCGGCGGGTGCCGCGGCGCGCAACTCCCCGGCACCGGTCAGGGGGGCGGTTAGCTCATCTAGGTGGG
>JBPCOO010000196.1:0-4192 GCA_051000155.1 Solirubrobacterales bacterium
ATGGTGTGACCTCCGGCGGGACAAGGGAAGTGGCAGCGAAGTCGATGCGGATGGCCCCCCTCGGGGTGCTCGCGGTCTGCCTCAGCGTGATCGGCGTGATGCTGTTCGTCGACACCGTCCCCGCACCCGCCCAGGAAGCGCTGATCTGCCGCAAGCGCTCAAAGAAGCTCGGCAAGGGCAACAACGTCAAGAGCTTCGGCAAGGGGTCTCAGGTGGTCAACGGGGGCGATGGCAGAGACGTCCTCCGCGGCGGCCCCGGCAACGACATCCTCAATGGTGGCCGCGGCAACGACCGCGTCTACGGCGGCGGCGGCCGCGACATCGTCTGCGGCGGCCTCGGCAACGACAAGGTCTACGGCGGCAAGGGCGACGACGAGCTGTATGGGGAGGAGGACAACGACAAGCTCTTCCCGGGCCCGGGCAACGACTACGCGCTCGGCTCGGCCGGCAAGGATCGCGTCTATGGCTGGGGCAAGAGGGGCGGCGAGTTCATCGAGGACGGGATCGACGTGATCGACGGCGGCCACACCGAGGACGGCGTCCAGGCCGGTGGCGCCGACTTCGTCTTTGGCGGATCCAACGAGGACAAGCTCCGCACCCGCACCCCCGATATCGCTCCGGCGAAGATGGATGGCGGCTTCCAGGACGACGTCATCATCGGCTCCAACGCCGACGACACGATCTTCGGTGACATCGGCGAGGACGTCATCCGCGGCAAGGGCGGCGATGACATCCTTCGCGGCGAGGAATCCGACGACACCATCTTCGGCGGCCTCGGCAACGACATCCTCTATGGCGGCAGGGCCAAGGACTTTCTCTCCGGCGAGGGCGGCGAAGACATCTGCGACGGCGGTGACCCGGGCAAGGGCGACCGAGCCGACAACACCTGCGAGAAGTTCCCGAACGTCCCTTAGGGCAGTCCACCGCGAGCCACCCGATCGGGGCCCGCGCCGGTCGGCACTGCGACCCCGCCGAGATACACCTAGATCGGCGCTAGATCACCTCGGCCCGCCCGCCGGATACCTCGAACCGCATCGCCGCATTCGCCCGCGGCTCGTACAGCTCGTCCACGGCCGCGACGTTCGCGTACAGGGCCTCGCCGAGACGCCAGGAGCCGTACGCCTCGTGGATGTGGCCGAATACGCAAAGCGGCCATGGTTCCTTCTTCAGCCGTTTCCGCAGCGGGTCGCTGCCGACATGCTCCCCACGCGTGACGAGATCGCCGATCCCGTACGGCGGGCCATGGCTGACGAGGACGTCGACCGCCCCGATCGCCTCGCTCCGCCTCGCCAGCTCCGCCTCGGTCGCGTAGAAGGCCCATCGGGGCAGATTGGGGACCCACGGCGTCCCGTGGACGCTGAGCCCACACAGCTCGACCTCCTCGTCGCGGAGGTAGTGCCCCCGGCCTCCCGGCTTCCACTGGGGGATCTGGCAGACGAAGTCGTGGTTGCCGGCGATCCAGGCGACCTCGGCGTGAGGGAGGACGTCGAGCCAGGGATAGAACGACTCCTCGAGCCACCGGTGCTGGAAGCCGACCGCATGATCGTGAACCGGGCAGACGTCGCCGGCGATCACCAGCAGGTCACCCCGCGGCAGATCGTCGGGCAGCAGGCCGTGGAGGTCGGAGATCGCGACGACGGTTGGCATCGAGGTGACGGTAGCCGCGATCGGGCGCGGGGAGCGTCCATCCGTATCGACTCAAGCGAGCCGGTCGGCCCCCCTCGGCGGGCGAGCCGTCTCCGCCTCTCCCGGGCCGACCCGCTCAGGGGCCGATCGGCGCGGTTAGTTGCTGGCCCAGTCACCGTCGCCGGGGCACTCGTCCTCGCCTCGGGGTTTGCAGGTGAACGCGACCGTGCCGTTCGAGGAGCGGGAGATCGCATAGGAGACGCCGGACTCCCCCTCGACAACGAGGGAGTAGGAGGCCTTGCCCGCCTCGACCACCAAGAGCCGGTCGGAATCCACGAGCGGTTGGAGGGCCGGTTCGATCGCCGCCAAGCTCGCTGATTGGGCCGCAGCGTAGCTGCCGTCGTTTTTGGTCGCATAGGTCTCGATCGCCGTCCGGGCGGTGCGCGCGGAGCTCCGAGGATCGGGTCGGGAGTCCGGGGAGGCTAGGTTAGGGGCGGTGCGTGCCGTCCGTGAGTGGGGCTCATCGTCGCCGAACACGCCGAACAGGAAGCCGATGATCACCAGCACGATCGTCGCCAGGAGCGCACCGAGCGCGACGCCGCGGCGCTCGAAGTTGATCACGGAGCGCAGTTCCTCGACGATGCCGTCGTCGGATGCGGGGGTGACGGGGGTGGGGGCCGGTGGAGTGGTGTTCTGATCGGGCTGTGCGGAGGGGGTCGTGGCCACAGTCCCCTGCTCCGATCCGCCGCCGTTCTCGCCGGCCGCGGGCCGCTCCCGCGTCCGGTCGGTCCATTTCGTTCCGTCCCAGAATCGGATCAGTCCTTGCTCGCCCCATTCGGGATCGGGATACCAGCCTGCCGCCGGTGCTGCGCTCATTCCACTCCTTTTCGAAGGTAGCCGTGGCTCTGCGGCGGAGGGAATCTAGGCGAAGGCGGGTAGCCGCGCTCCCGCCATGCCCCGACCGCGGCTCGGGCAAGCCTCATCCGTCGGCCGAGGTCATCGCCGGCGGCTCCGGCGAGGGCATGGACCCGGCGCAGCAGTGACGGTTCGGAGTCGAGCACCTCGAAGTGAACCTCGTGGAAGCCGCTCGAGCCGGTCGGGTAGGGAGGCTCCCACTCGCCGCTCTGGGGGCGCGCCCGCCCGATCGCTCGCACCCGCATCCGGTGCTCGCCGGGTTCCGGCACCAGCTCCAGCCTCCACTGCCGCCACATCGTCGGCGCCAGCTCCCGCGAGAGCTCGGCAGCCTGCCACTCGCCGCCGTCGATCGAGACCTCGACCCCCTCGACTCCAGAGGGAGGAGCCCAGGCGACCCCCGCCGCCCTCACCGGCTCGCCGACAACCAACGCTCGGTTGGCGGGGACGTCGATCCTGGATCCGGGGCGGACGGAGGTCGGGGTCCGAGGCCAACCGCGACGGTCCCAGTAGTCGCGGATCGCTTCCCAGGTGGTCAGCTCCAACTCGGTGACCCACTTGGTGTTGGCATCGGCTCCCCAGAGGCCGGGGATGAGCAGCCGCGCCGGGAAGCCGTTGACGGTCGGCAGCGGCTCGCCGGCCATTCCGATCGCCAGGATCGCGGTCGAGCCTGCCTCGATCCACGGCAGCGGCACCCCCGAGGTGTAGCCGTCGACCGAGCGCGCGAGCAGTTGGGAGGCGCCCGGAAGTGGCTTTGACTCCTCCAGCAACCGTGCGATCGGCACCCCGAGCCAGCGGGCGCTGTCGATTCGTGGTCCGCCGACCGGATTGTGGACGCAGACCAGGGTCGCGTCCAGCTCGACCGGGTCGAGCGCGAGCAGGTCGTCGAAGCTCAGCTCCAGGGGTTCCTCGACCATCCCGGTGACCCGTAATCGCCATTCGTCGGGATCGATGGCGGGGGCGGGGAGCTGGGTGTCGGTCGTGTAGAAGTCTCCGGGAGGGGTGAACAGGGGGGAGAGGCCCGGTATCTCGAAGGAGGCGTCCGCCGGGATGGAGTCCCGAGGGAACGGGCGGTCGCCGAGATCGACGAGGTCGCGTTTGCCCGTGAGCACGCGCCGCTTGCGGGAGGCGAGCGCCAGGGCGGCCAGGGCACCAGCGGCCGTGGCGGCACCGAGCACGATCCGCGCCCGCCGGCCGGCCCCTCGCCCGACCAGCGCATGCGCCCCAGCACCTCCCGCGGCCGCGGCAGCGCCGGCCATCAACGAGGGGAGCGTCGAGGATTCGGAGCGCGTCGCGGCCGCGATCCCGGTCGCGATCCCCGCTCCCGCGACCACCGCGCCGACCGGGCGAGGGGAAAGCCGAGCGCCCGCCGCCGCGCCCAGCCCGATGAGCTGAGCGACCAGGGCGCCGCGCAGGATCGGCTTGTCCAGATGCTCGGCGGTGGCAACGGTCATGTCCACGGCAAGGGGGGAGGTGAGGTCGATCATCAGCTTGCCGGTGCCGGTCAACGGCGAGCGAGCCATCGGCAGGGCGCCCGCGACCAGCTCCCCCGCGACCAACCCGCTCGTCGCCGCAAGGGCGCCGTCGAGGGCCCGGACTCTGGTCTCGGCGGTTGCCATCCCCGGGGGAGAGTACGTCCTCAAACCGGCGAGGG
>JBPCOO010000350.1:0-5066 GCA_051000155.1 Solirubrobacterales bacterium
AGAGGTTTAGTGCTCCAGGATCCCCTCGAGATGCGGCGTTCCCTTGCGGAAGTCGCGGACGGCGAAGTCGCGCTCGCCGCGCTCGCCGACCACCGAGGCAAACGACACCCGCGAGGGCAGCAGGATCGGCTTCTTGAAGCGAACCTCGACCTCGAAAGCGTCCGGCAGCTCGCTCTCCATGCCCGCCAGGCAGCGCGCCTTCGTCCACATCCCGTGGGCGATTGCCTTGGGAAATCCGAGCGGCTTGGCGGTCCACTCCGACATGTGGATCGGGTTGCGGTCGCCGGAGACCGAGGCGTAGCGGCGGCCCTGGTCGGCTGGAATCTTCCACTCGGCCTTCGCCGGAAGCGAGTCGAAGTCGGTGGCCTCGAATCGGTCGGAGGTGCCGCCGGAGCCCTCCTCCCCACCGCCGCGCTTCAGATTGGTCGAGGAGGACTCCCAGACCAGTTCCCCGTCGGAGCGCGCCTCGGTGATCACCGAGAACTGCCGGCCCTTCGGATGAGGCTCGAGCTCGCTCGCATGGACGGCGATCTCAAGCGCCTCGCCCAGCGCGATCGGGCGGTGCTGGGTGATCCGGTTGGAGATGTGGACCAGACCGACGGCGCCGAAGGGAAAGTCCTCCTCGCACATCAGCGACATGTGCAGCGGGAAGGCGAGCATGTGCGGGTAGGTCGGAGGCAGCACATCGCGGAGGCTGAAGCCGCAGACGTCGCAGTAGTCGGCGAGGCGGTCGGGATCGGTCCGAGTCTCGGGAATCCGCAAGACGGTGTCGGGGATCCCCTCGCTACGACCGCCGATTCCGAGAACCGGCAGCTTGTCGGCGAACGGGATCGCGCCGAGCGCGGCCTTGCCGTAGAGGCCCAGCAGGCTCGGCGGGCTCTCGAAGGTGCGCTCGTCCGCCACGAGGAGATCAGGCTCCGACCAGGCTCTGGCCGCAGACGCGGACGACGTTGCCGTTGAGGCCGGTCGAGGCGGGGCTGGAAAACCAGACGATCGCCTCGGCGACGTCCACCGCCTTGCCGCCCTGGCTGAGCGAGTTGATCCGGCGGCCGACCTCGCGGGTGGCGAACGGCATCGCGTCGGTCATCTCGGTCTCGATGAACCCGGGCGCGACCGCGTTGATGGTCGCACCGGCCTTGGCCAGCACCGGCGCCATCGAGTCGACCATCCCGATCACTCCCGCCTTGGAGGTTGCGTAGTTGGTCTGGCCGGCGTTCCCGGCGATCCCGGCGATCGAGGAGACGCAGACTATTCGCGAGTTGGGGTTGAGCACGTCGTCGCTGACGAGCGCATCGTTGATTCGCTCCTGGCTGGAGAGGTTGATGTCCAGCAACACGTCCCAGCGGGACTCGTCCATGCCGACGATCGTCTTGTCCTTGGTCACGCCGGCGTTGTGGACGACGATGTCGACGCCGCCGTGCTCGCCCGACAGGTGGGAGCAGATCCGGGCGGGAGCCTCGGCGTCGGTGACGTCGACGAGGAGGGTCGAGCCGCCGATCTCACCCATCACCGCCTCCAGCTCATCCTTCATCGGCTCGATGTCGAGACCAACGACGTGGGCGCCGTCGCGGGCCATGGTCCGGGCGATCGACTCGCCGATCCCGCGGGAGGCGCCGGTGACCAGCGCGACCTGCCCGGCCAGCGGGCGATCCCAGTCCACGCTCGGCACCTTCTCGCCCTTGCCCACCCGGACGACCTGTCCAGAGACGAAGGCCGAGCGCGGCGAAGCCAGGAAGCGCAGGGTCGAGCCGATGTGGCCCTCGGCCTTGGGCGCTACGTAGACGAGCTGGGCGGTGGTGCCGGCGCGGGCCTCCTTGGCGATCGAGCGGACGAAGCCCTCGAGCGCGCGCTGCGCGGTCTGCTCGCGCGGGCCCTTCGCGTCCTCGGGCGGAGTGCCCAGAACGATCACGCGGCCACTCCGCTCCATATAGCGGAAGCTCGGGTGAAAGAAGTCATAGAGCGCGCGCAGCTCGGAGGAGTCGGTGATCCCGCTGGCGTCGAAGACGAGAGCCTTGAACTTGCCGCCGTCCGGCGAGTCGGGGTTCCAGATCCCGGCGTCGAGGTCCCCCTCGGAGGCGGCGGAGCGCAGCTCGTTGTCATCGGTCGTCTCGACGGTCGCCTCGGCGTGGGCGAGGACGCTCGCGATCTCGGTGGCGAGGCGACCGCCGGGAGCGGCTCCCATGAGGACCCGACCCTCGATCACCGGATCGCCGACCTGGTGACGGTCGAGCTCGACCGGTTTGGGCAGGCCGAGGTTGTCGGCGAGGAACTTGCCCACCGGGTTACCGATGAGTTGGCTGTATCGATCAGACATTGCTTTGTCTCCTATGCTCAGTTTCGGGTTCGCTCAAACGGTCGGCCGCTCGGATCCGAGGGTCCGAGCGGCCCCGGGCTCAGATCACTGATGCCCGATGACCCTGCACGCGGGACATTGCTCTCAGGCCTCGAGATCGCTGATCGGAATCATCGATCTAGGATGGCGACTACGCCCTGGCCGCCCGCGGCGCAGATCGAGATCAGCGCTCGGCCGCCACCCATCGCCTTGAGCTGCTTGGCGCAGGAGGCGACGATGCGACCGCCGGTGGCGGCGAAGGGATGTCCTACCGCGAGCGAGCCCCCCTTGGGGTTGAGCTTGGTCCGGTCGATCTCCCCGAGCGGCTCGGAGAGGCCGAGCTTCTCCTTGCAGTAGACCGGGTCCTCCCAGGCCTTGAGGGTGACCAGCACCTGGGCGGCGAAGGCCTCGTGGATCTCATACAGGTCGAAATCCTGGAGGCTGAGCTCGTTGCGCGCCAGCATCCGCGGCACCGCGTAGGTCGGCGCGATCAGCAGGCCCTCGCCGGCATTTACATGGTCGATCGCCGCCGTCTCGGCGTCGACGAAGCGCGCCAGGGACTCCAGCTTGTGCTCGGCCGCCCATTCCTCGCTACCCAAGAGCACCGCCGAGGCGCCGTCGGAGAGCGGGGTCGAATTGGCCGCGGTCATAGTGCCGCCCTCACCGCCGAAGGCCGGCTTCAGCTTCGCCAGCTTCTCGACCGAGGTGTCAGGACGGAGGTTGTGGTCGCGCTCCAGGCCGAGGTAGGGGGTAACCAGGTCGTCGAAGAAGCCCTCCTCGTAGGCGGCGGCGAGATCCTGGTGGCTGCGAGCTGCAAGCTCGTCCTGAGCCTCACGGGTGATTCCCCATTCCGCCGCCATCACCGCGGTGTGCTCGCCCATCGACATTCCCGTCCGCGGCTCGGAGTTGCGTGGGATATCGGGGACGATGTGCTGGGGCCGGATCTTCAAGAGCGCCTTCACCCGGTCGGCGTTGGAGCGAGCCCCCTGGGCCTCGAGCAGGATCTCACGCAAATCGTCGTTGAGCGCGATCGGCGCGTCGGAGACGGTGTCGACGCCGCCGGCGATGGCGGAGTCGACCTGCCCGAGGGCGACCTTGTTGGCGGTGAGGATGAAGGTCTCGAGGCCGGTACCGCAGGCCTGTCCGACATCGTAGGCGGGGGTATGGGGATCGAGCTTGATCCCGAGCACCGTCTCCCGCGTGAGGTTGAAGTCACGGGCGTGCTTGAGCACGGCGCCGGCCGCAACCTCCCCGATCCGCTCCCCGGCGATGCCGGTCTGGGTGACGAGGCCGTCGAGGGCGGCGGTCAGCATGTCCTGGTTGGATGCCTTGGCATAGGGGCCATTGGCGCGGGCGAAGGGAATGCGGTTGCCGCCGAGGACGTGGACGGGGCGGGTCTTGGAGTTCATGGGTCTCCTGACTTGGTCGTTCGGGACTAGGGAAGAAGGTTTCGGATCCAATGCCCAGCTTCGGCTCCGGCCTAACGTCCGGGCCCGGGGCGCGCCGACTAGTGGAGTTCCGCCGAGCTCAAGCCCAGTAGCTGGCGGGCGATGATCAAGAGCTGGATCTGCTGGGTCCCCTCGAAGATGTCGAGGATCTTGGCGTCGCGCGCCCACTTCTCCAGCAACTCGTTCTCGCTGTAGCCGAGGGTCCCGAGCAGGCCGATGCAGCGCAGGGCGATGTCGGTCCCGCTGCGCCCGGCCTTCGCCTTCGAGAACGACGCCTGCAGGGAGTTGGGCTTGCCGTTGTCGGCCATCCAGGCGGCCTCCAACATCAGCAGGCGCGAGGCCTCGTAGTCGGCCTCGAGGTCCAGGAGCTCCGATGCCGCCGCCGTCTGGGTGTTGGGCGGGCGGTCGTAGTCGACCTCGACCCCGGCGTCGGCCAGCTTCTCGCGGGTGAGATCGAGACACGCACCCGCGACTCCGACCGCCATCGCGGCGACCATCGGCCGGGTGTTGTCGAAGGTCTTCATCGCTCCGGCGAAGCTCTTTTTGGTGTCGAACTCGGGGGTCCCGAGGAGGTTCTCCTTCGGCACCCGGCAATCGTCGAGGACGAAGTTGGCGGTGTCCGACGCCTTGATCCCGAGCTTGTGCTCGAGCCGGTCCAACTTGAGCCCCGGGTTGTCGCGTTCGACCACGAACGACTTGATCGCGGCGCGGCCCTGGTCGGGATCGAGCGAGGCCCAGACGACGATCAGCTCGGCGCGGTCGCCGGAGGTGACGTAGATCTTCTCGCCATTGAGGACGTACTCATCGCCCTCGAGCTTGGCCGTGGTCCGGATCGCGGCCGAGTCCGACCCGGCCTCCGGCTCGGTGATCGCCATCGCCGCCCACTTGCCGTCGAAGCGCTTCTTCTGTTCCTCATCGGCGACCGCGGCGATCGCGGAGTTGCCGAGGCCCTGACGGGGCATCGTCAACAGCAGGCCGACGTCGCCCCAGCACATCTCGGCGATCGAGAGCACGGTGGCGAGGTTGCCGCCGTTCTTGGTCGACTGGTCGGCCGCGGCGCCATTGGCCTCGGGCTCGCCCTGGCTGCTGGAGGGATCGCCGTCCCCGTCCTTTGCCTTCTCCGCGCTGCCGCCGCCGGCGCTGGCGCCGCCGCCTCCGCCGGAGTCGTTCATGCCGTCGATCAGGGCCGCGAGCATGTCGAGCTCCTTCGGGTAGGCGTGCTCGGCCTTGTCGTACTTGCGGGAGATCGGTCGCAAGACCTCCTGCGCCACCGTGTGGGCCTGCTC
>JBPCOO010000372.1:0-5202 GCA_051000155.1 Solirubrobacterales bacterium
GGGTCCTCGATCACTTGCTTCAACGCTCGTTCGTGCACTCGTACCTTCTCCGGTCCAGCTCGGCTCCCCCCTAGCATGAGCGATCAGCCAGATGAAGCGATTGCAACGCATATGGGGCCGGACGACCGGCAGCGAGCGGTTCGTCGGCGCGGTAGCCCTGGCCGGCGTGCTCAGCACCTGCCTGTTCGCCGCGATCGGCCTCAGCATGCGGCCGGCCGACATCTCCAATCCCGACGTCGGCTTCGAGGCTCCAACGGAGGAGCCCGAGGCCGAGGAGGGGGAGACCACCAACAAGCCGGACGACCGCCGGATCGACTGGAATATCTACGGCTACGACCGCGAGCGGACCAAGTTCCTCGGTGCGACCAAGATCCGCCCCCCCTTCCGCAAGCTCTGGAAGTACGACCAGGACGAGCTGATCGAGTTCGCCCCGGTGCTGGCGGGCAAGCGGATGTACTTCATCGATAACGACGGCGTCTACGTCGCCCTCAACATTGACACCGGCCGGGTGGTCTGGAAGAAGCGGCTGACCAAGCTCAATGCCTCCTCCCCGGCCCTGGTCAAGGGCGTGCTGTATTCGGTCGCGCTCAACCCCGGCCAAGCGCTGGCGGTACGGGCGCGCGACGGCAAGGTGATCTGGCGCAAGGAGCTACCGAGCCGGGCCGAATCCTCACCGGTCGTGGTCCGCAACCGGATGTATTTTGGCAGCGAGTCGGGGAGCTTCTTCGCGCTGCGAGCCAAGGACGGAAAGACGGTCTGGGAGACCGAGCTGGCGGGCGCGGTCAAGGCGGCGCCGGCGTTCGCAGACAACCGGCTCTACGTCGGCGACTACGCCGGCAAGATGTACGCGCTGCGCTCGAGCGATGGTGGGATCGAGTGGCAGCAGCAGGATCTCGGCGTCGGCTTCGGTCGCACGGGCCGCTTCTACTCGACCCCGGCAGTGGCCTTCGGCCGGGTCTACGTCGGCAACGTCGACGGTCGCGTCTACAGCTTCGACATGGGTAGTGGCGAGGTCGCCTGGACTTTCTCCGCCGGCGACTTCGTCTATTCGGGGATCGCCGCCGCCGATACCGACGGGACCAGGCCGGCGGTGTACTTCGGCTCCCACGATCGCAACGCCTACGCGGTCGATGCCGAGACCGGCGAGGAGATCTGGAGGGGCAACCCCGGAGGTCAGGTAAGCGGCCCGGTGACGGTGATCGGCGACGTCGCCTACCTCTCGACCTTCAGCGGCAACTCGACCGTCGGGTTGAACATCAAAAACGGCCGGCGGGTGTTCAAGTTCGACGAGGGCGAGTACGGGCCGGCGGTCTCCGACGGCGAGCGCCTGTTCGTCGTCGGCGGCTCCTCGATCCTGGCGCTGAAGCCGGTCAAGGTCGAGGAGGACTACAAGCCGAAGCCGAATACCAAGGGAATCGTCCCCCCGGCTGAGCTGAGGATGATCCGACGAGCGCAGGAGCGCCAAGCCGATCGCCGGGAGCAGCGTGGGCGCCTCGAGAAGGGGAAGCAGGACGGCGGCTCGGATAGGGAGGAGCGGGGAGCCGGCAAGCCCAAGGGCAAGCGGAACCGGTCGGCCGGCTCAGGCAGCGGGAAATCCAAGTAGCTCCGAAGCTCGTCTGACCGCGGGGTGGCCGACGCCCAGCTCGACGCGGTCGATGAGGCGCGACTCTACGCCGCGCTCCCGGATCGAATCTGGCGCACGGGGACACCGGCCTCCCGCATGGCCTGTTTGGCCTCCGTAATCGTGTGGCGCCCATAGTGGAAGATCGATGCGCAAAGGACGGCGTCGGCGTCCGCCTCCCGGATCACCTCGGGAAGGTGCGCCAGCTCGCCGGCTCCACCGGAGGCGATCACCGGCACGCCGACGGCAGCCGAGACCGCGGCGGTCAACGGCAGGTCATAGCCGATGTTGGTGCCGTCGCGGTCCATGCTGGTCAGGAGGATCTCTCCCACCCCACGCTCAACTCCCTCTCGGACCCAGGCAACCGCCTCGCGATCCTTAATCCGCGTCCTGCCGCCGGCGACGTAGACGTCCCACTCGGTCGGGATCGCGCCGGCCCCGGGACGCGCCTTCGCATCGACCGCCAGAACCACGCACTGCGCGCCGAAGTTGGCCGCCAACTCATCGAGCAGCTCGGGACGCGCGAGCGCGGAGCTATTGACCGCGACCTTGTCGGCGCCGGCATCGAGTACCGCTTGGGCGTCGGCCACCGAGGCGATCCCGCCACCGATGGTGAACGGGATGAAGATGTCATCGGCCGTCCTCCGCGCCAGCTCGGTGATCGTCTCCCGCTTCTCATGGGTGGCGGTGATGTCCAAGAAGACGAGCTCATCGGCCCCCTCGGCGTCATAGCGCCGCGCCAGCTCGATCGGATCCCCGGCGTCCCGCAGATCGACGAAGTTGGTCCCCTTGACCACCCGCCCCCGATCGACATCGAGACATGGAATAACCCGCTTCAAAACCACCGGCTGAGCGTAGACGACGCGCGAGCCGGGACCACCTGATCGGCGAGGTCGCACTTCGACACCCATACGGTGCTCAACTGCGACCTCACCGCTCGCCCCCGTCCGTGCCGTCAGCGGGCCTTCACCCACCGCCCCCGAGCCCTACTTCTTCCCCTTACGCCCGATCACCACGTTGCGCGCGGTCGTCTTCGCCAGCTCTCCCGGCTCGATCTTTGCCACCAGTAGGTTGAGCCGCTTGCGCTCGCGATTGCTCAGGTTCGACGGTCGCCCCTTCGACTTGGTCACGATCTCGCGCAGCTCGGTTCGCTCCTCGGGCTCGAGGTTGTCGAGGTGACGCTTGAGGGTCAGGGCGACCTCGGCCATCAGCAGCACCCGGCCCCACACGGTCCATCGCATCGCCGTCCTGCCTGCCATCGAGAGTGCGCCCATGGGCCTACCCTACCCGCCCGCCGAGGGCCCCAATCCCCTCGGCCACCCCGAAGCGGCCCTCATAAAGCGCTCGACCGACGATGACTCCGGCGACGCCCTCGATGGCGACCTCGCGCAACTGCTCGAGGTCGCCGATCGATCCGACCCCCCCGCTGTAGATCAACTCCCCGCGATGGCGCCGGCACGCAACCGCGATCTTCTCGATCCCCTCCAGCCCCGGACCCTCCAGGGTCCCGTCGACCTCCACCGGCGTGCAGACGAAGCGGCGGGCGCCGAGCTCGCTCAGGCGCTCGACCAGCTCGACCACCGGAGTCGTGGTCCGCTCCTCCCAGCCCTCGATCGCCACCATCCCCCCCTTGGCGTCGACCGAGGCAACGATTCGCTCGGCCCCGTAGCGCTCGATCAGGCGCCCGACGAAGTCCGGCTCTCGCTGGGCCCTGGTCCCGAGCACCGCGCGCGCGGCTCCGGCCGCCAGCACCCGCTCGACCGCCGCTTCGTCGCGAAGCCCGCCGCCGACCTGGACCGGCACCCCGCCGGCTTCGGCGACGATCCTCTCGACCGCATCCAGGTTCTTGGGTCGGCCCTCGCGAGCACCGTCGAGGTCGACGACGTGGAGGATCTCCGCCCCGCCCTGCAGCCAACGTCGTGCGGCGTCGAGGGGATCGGCGTCGTAGGTGGTCTCGCGGTCGTAGTCGCCCCGAGTCAGCCGCACCGCCTGCCCGCCGCGGATGTCGATCGCCGGATAGAGCTTCAGGCTTCCCACTGGTCCGCCCCACCGATCACGCTGGAACCCCGGCGCACAGGCCAACGAAGTTGCCGAGCATTCGCAGACCCGCCATGCTCGACTTCTCCGGGTGGAACTGCGCACCGAAGACGCGGTCACGCCCGACCACCGCGGGGACCTCGCCACCGTAGGTAGCTGTGGCGATCAGATCCTTCCCATGCGGCCGAGCCGCGAAGCTGTGGACGAAATAGAACGGCTCGCCGTCGTCGATGCTGGCGGTGATCTCCGAGCCGCGCCTCATCCGCAAGGGGGACCAGCCGATGTGCGGGAGCTTGAGCCCCGGAGCCTCGATCCGCTCGACCCGACCGGGTAGCAGCCCGAGCCCGTCGGCGCCCGAACCCTCGCTCGAGCGCTCGAACAGGAGCTGCATCCCCAGGCAGACCCCGAGGATCGGAGCCCGGCGCTCCGCGGCAGCGGCGATCGGCCCCTCCAAGCCCAGTTCCTCGATCCGCTCCATCGCTCGGGGGAAGGCCCCGACCCCGGGGAGGACGAGCCCGTCCGCGGCCTCGATCTCGGCCCGATCGGAGGTCATCGTCGCTTCCGCGCCGACTCGCTCCAACGCCTTCTCGACCGAGCGCAGGTTGCCCATCCCGTAGTTGATGATCGCGACCGTCGGCGACACAATCGGGCCCGCCTTAGCGGCTCTTGGACGCGAGCCCGCGGTAAGCCTCGCCCGAGGGCTTGGCCGTGTGGTCGGCGTCCAGCAGCCCCGCCTCCGGGCACCAGGAGCAGATCTCATCACCGGTGTAGTCGCGCCAGACGAACCACATGACCGAGCGAATCCGCCAGGCCTTGCGCTTGGCGAGGAAGAATCGGTAGGAGCTCTCGAGTAGCTTCGCCTGCTTGGCGGGGTTTTTGGTCAGCTCGTGCTTGCGACCGCCCGAGGCCCAACCGACCTCACCGATCCAGAGGTCGACCTTGCGGTCCCCGGCCCGAAGCGCGACCCGGCGCATGTCTCGCACCTGCTTTTTCACCCCGGCGAGCTTTGGCGCGTAGGGATGGATCGAGATCCCGTCGATCGCCTTGACCATTCCCCGCTTCTGATACAGCTTGCGGAGGAAGGGGACGGCGAACATCGATTTCGAGTTCTGCGGGTAGCCGTAGATGCCGCCGGTGACCAGCCGCACGTCGGGGTCGACCGAGTCGATCCCCGACCGCGACAAGCGCACCAATCGGGCGTACTCGCGGGGGTTGGCGGCCGGCTTCCAGAAGGTTTGGGCGTTCTGCTCGTTCCAGATGACGTAGTCGCGCGCCGGCCGGGGGACCAGATCCGGGTTCTCCCGCCAGAAGTCCCCGCCGGGGCCGTAGCGGGCCACGGTCGCGGCGACGAACGCCTCCCACTTTTCCCGGTGGAGCTTGCGCCGGACCGGCGGGATCGACTTGGTTCCCTGTTTCTGGACGAACTTGGGGGTGCCGACGAGGTAGGGATAGACCTGCAGGCCACTCTCGCTGGCCCAGCGCACCTGTTGATCGGCGCCGCCCCAGCTGTACTTCTCCCGCCGGTTGGGCTGGATCCCCCGCCA
>JBPCOO010000002.1:0-2922 GCA_051000155.1 Solirubrobacterales bacterium
TCGTAGTGCTGATGTTCAGCCTCCAGCCGCTCCCGGAGCCGATCGAGGCGCCAGTGGCCACGCCCGATTTCGACGGTTCGGAGGCGGCGCGATTGGCCCGCTCCATCGCCGAGTCGGCACCCGCACGGGAGCCCGGGAGCGAGGGCGACGAAGCGATCGCCGAACTCGTCCGCGAACGGTTCATCGCGATCGAGAGCGGTGAGGTTGCCGTCCAGGAGTTCGAGTCCTCCTTCGAAGGGGAGGACATCGCCCTCCAAAACGTCGTCCTGACCCTTCCGGGCGAGAGCGAGGAGATGCTGGTGGTGATCGCCCATCGCGACTCGGCGATCGGGGGCGGCGCCACCAGCTCGGCGGCCTCCACCGCTGCGCTGATCGCCCTGGCCGAGGATCTGGGCGCGTCCCGCAGGAACCGGACGATCGTGCTGGCCTCGACCGGGGGGGGCTCCGACGGCGCGGTCGGCGCGAGGGAGCTGATTTCCTCGATTCCGGCGCCCGAGGGTTTCGCCGCCGGGATCGCTCTCAGCCAGATGGGCGTCGCCGAGTCCCGTAAGCCGGTGGTGATCGCACCTGACCCAGACGGCGGCTCGGCACCCCTCAAGCTGGTGGAAACCGCCGCAGCGCTGGCGGAGCCGCGGTTCGGGGAGGGCGCCGTCCGCGATGGCGGCTTCGGCCAGCTCGCCCGCCTGGCGGTTCCGGCAGCGTTCGGCGAGGGGGTTGCGCTGACCGAGGCCGGAATCGACGCGGTCACGATCACCGGCAACGGCGAGCGTCCGATCGCGGCAAGCGATGACCGGCCGGCCGAGGTCTCCAGCGAGACGCTCGACCGGACCGGTGAGCTCGCCTTGGCGCTGGCCTTGAGCATTGACGAGGCGGCGGTGTCTCCGGCCCGGGCAAACGCTCCCGCCAACTACGTCCGGCTGGGAGGAAACCTGCTCCCGGGCTGGGTCCTGGTCCTGCTGGGGATAACCTTGATAGCTCCGGGGCTACTGGCCGCGGTCGACGCCTGGCTGCGCCGCCGCCGCGAGGATCCCGTGATCGCCCGGCGCTCGATCCCCTGGACGCTGGAGCGCATCCTGGTGCCGCTTTTGCCGCTGCTCTTGCTGTACCTGCTCGCGTTGGTCGGACTCGCCCCGTCTCCGAGGTTCCCGTTCGAGCCGGATCGGTTCCCGTTCGCGGCGGGCGCGATCGCGCTGGTGGTCGCGCTTGGAATCGCGACGGCGCTCACTATCCTGCTGATCAGACCCATGCGGACTCCCCTCGACGCCGAGCCGACGGTGCTCGCTGCGGCCGCGGGAGTGCTCAGCGGCACCTCGCTGATCGGGATCTGGGTGCTCAACCCATACCTGGGTCTGCTGCTGGCTCCGCTCGCGCACGTCTGGCTGCTCGCCGCCCGCGGTGAGGGGTCTCCTCGGGTGGGGCTGATAGCCGGCGTGATCGCTCTCGGCTTGATCCCGCTCATGGCGGCGCTGCTGGCGGTCGCCGGCCAGCTCGCGCTGGGCCTCACGCTTCCTTGGCATCTACTGCTGTTGACGACCGCCGGCGCGATCGGACTTCCCATGTCGATGTTCTGGTGTGGGCTGGCGGGGGGGTTGCTTGCGGTGCTGGCCGCAGCCCGGCTCGACCAACGCCCGCGAGCCAGTGCCTCGACCCCCCGGCCACCCCGGACTTTCGTCCATACCGGAACCTTGGACTAGTGTCCAAGCAGCCATACCGGAACCTTGGACTAGTGTCCAAGCAGCTCAAGCGATCACACCCCGTGGTCGACCCGTGTACTGGAACCACATACGGATCGCGTGCCGCGAGGTTTCGAGCGTGTCTCCTACCCATCCGTAAACAAGAGGATCATGGCCACTACGCCCAACCGCATCGAGTTGATCCGGCGACGGATCATCCGCGACGAGTACCGAGTCGATTGCTCGGGCGTCGCCACGGCGATGCTCGAGCGATTCAACGCAGTCGCCAAGCTCAGCGGGGTCACGGAGCGAGATGGTCATGACCCCGCGCGGTCACTGAGCGACCGCCGGCAAGCCTCAACCTGACGCCCGCCCCCGCTCCGACCGAGCCGATCTCGGTCAGGCTCTCGCCGAGCTCCCCGAGCGCCCGCTTCGCCCCCGCGAGGCGGGCGCGCGGAAGCGCGACCAACAGCTCGTAATCTTCGCCGCCGGAAGCGAGCAGATCGAGATGGTCCAGACCCGCCTCGGCGGCGACCTCGGCAACCCCCGGCGCGACCGGGACCCGGGACAGCTCGATCTCGATCGCGACCCCGGAGGCGGCCGCGAGGTGCTCGGCGTCGGCGCCGAGGCCGTCGGAGATGTCGATCATCGCCCGCGCGCCCGCTGCCGCCAGCGCCCGGCCGGCGGCGAGCCTCGGCTCGGGGCGGAGCTGCCTTCGCCGCAGCGCCTCGACGACCTCGGCCCGGAGCCCGCCGGCCACCTCCGGGTGATCCAGTAGCAACAGCCCCGCTGGGGCACCGCCCAGCTCCCCGGACACGCAGACCACGTCTCCCGCCCCCGCACCCGCTCGAGAGACGAAATCCCCGGGCTGTGCCGCGTGGCCGACCACGGTCGCGCACAGCGCCAGCGCCGGCGCCCGGGTGAGATCGCCGCCCAGCATCGCTACGCCCGCCGCGCGGCACACCTCCGCCGCCCCGTCGCAGAGCTCAAGGCAGTCCGCGTCCGACATTCCCTCCGGCCGCCCCAGCCAGAGATAGGCCTCGCCGGGCTCCGCCCCCATCGCCGCGAGGTCGCTGAGGGCAGCGGCGAGAGCCTTATGGCCCGCGGCCGCGGGCGGACACCAACGGGAGCGGAAGTGGACGCCGTCGACGAGTGCATCGGTGCTGGTCGCGGTGGCCCCGCCGGGAACGGTCACCGCGGCGTCGTCGCCGATCCCCAGCGGGTGGTCGGACTCTCCTCCGGCCACGGC
>JBPCOO010000167.1:0-3944 GCA_051000155.1 Solirubrobacterales bacterium
GAGAATCACCGGCGGCGTGCGTTGAGCACTTCCAGGGCGCTCGCGATCGAGATCCCGCGCGAGGTCAGCCCGACCTCGAGGTGGTAGAGGACGTCGGCGGCCTCCTCGGCTACGCGCTCGTCCGACTCTCCCGCGATCGCGCGGACCACCTCCTCGGCCTCCTCGCGAATCTTCTCGCCGACCAGGTCGGGATCCTCGAGCAGCTCGACCGTGTAGGAGCCCTCCGGACGCTCGCGCCTGCGCGCGGCCAGCGTGCGCTCGAGGGTCGGGATTGCCTCGTGGACGACCGGCTTGGCCACGTCGGCGGTGGCGCCCTCGAGATCCCGGTAGAAGCAGGTGCGCTCGCCGGTATGGCAGGCCGGACCGGCGGGATCGACCATGGCGATCAGCGCGTCGCCGTCGCAGTCGTAGCGGAGCGAGACCAGTCGCTGGGTGTTTCCGGAGGTCTCCCCCTTGTGCCAGATCTCTTGGCGCGAGCGACTCCAGAAGTGGATCTCGCCCTGCTCCAGGGACAACCGTAGAGCCTCCTCGTTCATGTAGGCGAGCGTCAGCACCTCGCCGGTGCGAGCATCTTGGGTGACGCACGGGACGAGCCCGTCGGAGTTGAAGTTGATCGTGTCTGCGCTCACGAGGGGCAGTCTGCCACTACCGGGATGACAAGGCGGACCTTTTCATCGAGCTAGATCTAGCTAACCTGTCTGTTACGATCCAGAGCATGGTTCGCGTGGGCATGCATGAAGCCAAGAGCCAGCTCTCACGCCTGGTCGGCTTGGTCGAGAACGGCGAGGAGATCGTTATTCAACGCTCGGGTCGGCCGGTGGCCCGTCTGGTCGCGGTCGAGAGTCGACGGCCGCTCAGCGAAGCGTTCGGCGCCGCCAAGGGCCAGATCGAGTTGGCCGAGGACTTCGACGAGCTCCCGCCCGAGATCGCGGAGTACTTCTGAGCCTGCTGCTGGACACGCATACGCTGCTCTGGATGCTGGACGGAGATCCGCGGGTGGAGGCGGTCCGCGGGGCGATCGAGGATGAGAGGACGACCGTGCTCGTCAGCGCAGCCTGCGTATGGGAGGCGGCAATCAAGAGTGCCCTCGGCAAGTTGCGCGCGCCCGCGGATCTACCCGACCTACTCGATCGGTTCGCCTTCGAGCGTCTACCGGTTACCGACAGGCACGCCTGGAAGGTTCGCGAGCTACCTCGAGTCCACAAGGACCCATTCGACCGCCTGCTCTCGGCCCAGGCGATCTGCGAGCAGGCGAGGATTGTCTCCGCCGACCCGGTCTTCGATTCCTACGGCGTCGATCGACTCTGGTAGTCGCTAGGGCCGCGCCGCGCAGGAGAGTTGCCCACCGGAGTTGGAGGCCTCGTTCACCTGCGTGTCGTTGCAACCGCGTCCGGAAGGCGCCGACGGCACCTTCACCAGTCGCTCCAGGAACTTCGCCGCCGACTTCGTGAAGCGGTTGGTCGCAGCCGGCGCGACCACCGGATCGAGGTGACTCATGCCGTTGGCGGCGTCGATCAAGCGCGTCCGTTTGATCTCCGAACTCTGGATCAGGACCTTGGCGCCGGCGAGGACGCCGCCGCTGGTGAGGTCAGTCTGGATCGCGTACAGGGGCACATCGACGTCTTCGGTGTGCTGGATCTTCAATCCGAGGAAGGCGGAGGCGCGGGTCGGCCGCAGCGCGTTGGCGGCGGCTGTGTCCAGCACCATCCGTCGCGGGTAATACCACTCGGTCGCGTTCGCGGGCTCGCGCGAGAAGGTCTCGGCGAACGACTCGATCGGCGTGTTCTCCCCCGAGACCCACGGACGGGGCTCGCCGTTCGGCGCCAGCCCGCCGGCGCGGATCCGCAGGGCCTCGAACCCGGGCGGCGAGGTGTTGGCGTCGAAGACGTAGCCGAGGAAGGCCTCGTTGGTCACCGGGAAGGGCGGCTTCAGGCTCGCGGGGATGATCGGGTTGTCCTGGAGCGCCGAGAGCTCGTCCGGGCGCTCGTCCGCATACAGCGCCGCCAGCTCGCTGAAGATCGGCCCGATCTCGGGGATGCCGGCGCCGAGGGGGTCGTTGAAGAGCTTGCCGTCCCGGATCTCCAGCAGTCCCTCCTGCGCCTGCGCGAGCGTGAAGTCCTGCGGTCCGAAGGCCGCGAGGCCGCCGTCGACCAAGAACAAGCCGTCGATCGACTTGTAACCAGGCTTTCCGTTGAAGTCCCAGGTCGCATAGGCGACGGCCGAGGCTGCCCCGCGCGAATGGCCGCCGAGGAAGACCTGGCGACCGCCCTTGCCCGCCTTGCGGATGACCTTGCGGAGATCGTTCATCTCCACCCGGAACCCCCACTTGGAGACGAAGGGAACGTCCTCGGCCAGCACCCGGTCGTATTGGAAGCCGAGGTAGTAGTCGGCGGCGGCGTCGGGATCGCGACCGTCGAAGCCCGAGGTGTCCTCAAAGGCCTGCTCGCGCCGGTCGAAGCCCCAGACCTGGAGGTCGTCCACTCGCTTGGCGAGGTCTTTGGAGGTCTGCGCGACGCTACCCGCGCCGCCGCCCGTCCCCGGAATCATCACCAGGACGGCGCCGGCCTTGCGGGGTCCGTGCTTTTCGATGAAGACCCGATCGAACTCGTCCGGACCCGGCGCCTTGGCGCCCTTGACCTCGACGTACTTTCCGGCCGCCGCGGAACCGGGGAGCAGGAGCGCAACCAACGCCAGCGCAACCATAGAGGCGAGCGAGGCGAGGATCGAGCAACGGGGATTCACGGGGCTCCCTGATCTTCACAGATCCGGCCTCACTCGATCCCCAGGCGGTCGAGCAGACCCTCGTCCTTGCGCCAACTCCGACGGACCTTCACCTGGAGGTCCAAAAAGACCTTGCGCTCGAGCTCCCGCTGCAGCTCCTTGCGGGCGGCGGTGCCGATCGAACGGATCATCCGCCCGCCCTTGCCGATCAGGATCGCCTTCTGAGAGTCCGCCTCGACCCAGAGGTCGGCGCGCACGTCGACCAGACCGTCGTCGCGCTCCGCCACCTCGACCACCTCGACCTCGACCGCGTGGGGGATCTCCTCGCGCGTTCGACGAAGCACCTGCTCGCGGACCAGCTCGGCCAGATGCACCTCGCTCGCCTGATCGGAGCGGTCGGTCGGCGGGTACAGCAGTGGTCCCTCGGGGAGTAGCTCGACCAGCCCCTCCAGCAACGACTCGACCCCCTCTCCGCGTCGAGCGCTGATCGGGAAGATCTCATCGACCCCCTCCAGCGCAGCGGCGCCGGAGAGCACCTCGACCGTCTGCGGCTTGTTGAGACGATCGACCTTGTTGACCGCGCAGATGATCGGCACCTTCGCGTTCGCTCCGAGCAGGGTCTCGGCAATGAAGCGGTCGCCGGCCCCGATCCCCTCCTCGCCGTTGACGACCAACAAAACGCCGTCGGCGCCGGCCAACTCGGATTCGACCTTGGCCTGCATCCGGCCGGTGAGCGCGTCACGCGGTCGTTGTACCCCGGGGAGATCGACGAGGATGCACTGCCAGCTCTCATCGGCCGCCGTCGCCACCCCGCGGATCGCCCGTCGGGTCGTCTGCGGCCGGTCGGAGACGATCGCGACCTTGGAGCCGACGATTGCGTTGGCGAGGGTCGATTTGCCGACGTTGGGGCGACCGGCCAAGACGATGAAGCCGGATCGCCTCATCACGCCGGGCTCGCCGGCTCGATGCGAAGGCCCGGGGCGCTCACTCCCCACCCCTGAAACGTCTGATGATCTCCGCCTGGAGATCGAGCATCTCACCCTCGTCGTTCTCATGGTCGTAGCCGCACAGGTGGAGGACCCCGTGGATCGCAGCCACCTCGAGGTCGGCGGTGTGGGAGGGGCAGATGAAGACATCGCCCAGCTCTCGCGGCCCGACGGTCTCGGCGGTACCGTCGATCGGAAAGCTGAGCACGTCGGTGACCCGGTCCCGACCGCGGTGGG
>JBPCOO010000310.1:0-5039 GCA_051000155.1 Solirubrobacterales bacterium
GAGTCGGCGATGAAGCGGGGAAATGGGCGTGCGCGCGGTGGCATCGGCGCCGAACCCTACCCGCCTCGCGCTGCCGGGGCGGGGGGCGACTCGGCCGGCCGGCGGCGGTAGTGGACCTCTACCGCCGGATCACCTTTTCGCAGCCGCGCAGCTTGTCGCGGTTGCCGACCACGATCGCCTTGTCCTTGCCGGGGCCGCAGTTGAGCTTGTTAGCGCCACCGCCGCCGCGCAGGGTGTCGTTGCCGGCGCCTCCCTTGAGCACATCCTTGCCTCCGCCGGCACGGAGGCGGTCATTGCCGGGACCCCCCTTGAGCGTGTCCTTGCCGGCACCACCGTTGAGGGTGTCCTTGCCACCCTGGCCCTTGAGGTTGTCGTCACCGCCGCCGCCGCGAAGGCGATCGAGCGCCCCGCCACCGCGCAGCTCATCGGCGCCGCCATTGCCCTTGAGGTTGTCGCGACCGGAGGCGCCGACCAGCAAATCGTTCCCGGACTTGCCACGCAGGACATCGCGACCGCCCTCGCCGTAGAGGCAGTCGTCGCCCTTGAGCCCGATCGCGGTGTCCTCGCCCCCTCCGGCGAGGAGGGCATCGTCGCGACTGGTGCCGATGAGGGTCTCACCATCATCCGTCCCGGTCTGTAGCTGGGCCACGAACGAGGGACAGCTCGAGGGCGCCCGCTTCGCCGGGTTGCGTCCCGCCGGGTAGGAGACGGCCTGCTGGAAGGTCGGCCGGTTGATCCAATGGAAGGGCGGCGGCGCCGCCAGGGTGACGTCAGTGGCGTCGACCGCGTCGTTGCACATCTGGGAGGTCGGCTGGGTGCCGTTGTTGAAGGTGCAGCTCTGGTTCCCATACAGCTCGCCGGGATCGGTCGCCGCCGCCTGCTCGAGCGTCCGTGCCAGCATCTGCCCGCAAGCGTTGAGGTTGCCCTTGCCGCAGTAGACGCGGGAGTAGGGGGCCTCGACGTCCTTGCCGAGCGCGTTGCGCATGTCCTTTTCGACGAAGCCGTAGGCGGTCTCGTTGAAGGCGGAGCCGACCGGTCCGGGCGCGTCGTGGATACTCCCGATCAGTGTGTCGGCCAGCTCCTCGCCGAGAGTCGGGTCGAACTGCCCGGCGATCATCAGCGGGTACCAGGCGTCCATGATCTTGACCGCCTCGGCATCGTCATAGTCGCCGCTGTTGTCGAAGTCGCGGCGGTGGGCGCCGGAACGCGACCAGGCCTTCATCAGCTTGTAGGCCTCGGAGCCGTCGTTGCCGGTCCGCTCCATCACCTCGAGCACCGGCGGCAGCATGTATTGCCCGCGCGTATCGACCGTGCCCGCGTCTTCGGCCTCGTTGATCAGCTCGACCAGGCTCATCTTGCCCGCGCCCTCGATCTCTTTCTCGATCCGGGAATCGAGCGCATCGGAACGGTAGACCGGCGTGTAGCACTGGAGCGAGTCGCAGCGCATTCCCTTCGCCCACTTGTTGTTCCAGCTCGTCAGGAACTCCTGGTCGATCACCTGGGCGTGCTCGGACTGCCGCTGACGACGGAAGGAGTTGAAGTCGGGGTCGAAGTCCTTCCACATCAGATCCAGATCGCCGCCCTTGACCGGCATGTTCGGGTGGAGGCCCTGCGGACGCACCGGGTTGGCGCCGGAGTTGAAGTAGGAGATCTGCTCGTCGTCGACGTAGAACCAGTTGAAGGTGAGATCGTTTTTGTAGGCGCCGTCGTTGAAGCTCTCGGCATCGAAGGTCTGCTCCGGGCTGTTCCAATGGGCGAAGGAGATCGCCGAGTCCACCTCGTGGTTGTAGGTGGCGCGCAGGCGGGTGAAGACCACCGGCTTGCCGTCGATCGTCGCCCGGTGGCTGACCAGCCCGGCCTTGGTCCGCAGCATCAGCATCGTCTGCGATCCCGGGGGCGTGTCGTCGGCCGCGTTCGGGGTCCAGGAGATCGTCTTCTCGACCCGCTCCATCGGCAGGCACTCGCCCTCGAAGACGTAGTGGCCCGACCCCTTGGTCGGCGCCGAGCCATCGGGCTCGCAGAGCTCGAGCGCGTAGACATCGACGATGTCCTGTCCGGCGGAGGTCGCCGACCACGAGTAATCGACGCCGCGGCCGAGCTGGACGTAGATGTTGGTGCCGACGAAGGCGACCCCGCGAGAGTGGATCGCGGGTCCGAACTCGGCGGTCGACGGCGCATGGGCGTCCTGTTCCATCAGTAGCTGCGGGGCGAAGTATCCGGTCTGGGGGCCGAAGACCACCGTCGGGTTGTCGCCTTCGGACTCGCGGGCGGAGACCAGCAGCGCGTTGGACGCCTGCCCCTGGACCTCGCGGAGCGGCCGGAGGATCTCATTGAAGACGCCCTCGGGGCTCTTGGCGCCGGCGGCCGTGGCCGCGCCGGAGCCGGTCGAGTCGGTCACTACCGGGACGCTCTCGAGCGAGCCCGGATCGGGCACGGCGGCACCGCGCTCGGTGCCTTCCTTCGGTAGCTGGCGGTAGTCGAAGCTGCCCTTGTGAACCGTCCTTGGCGCCTCGGGATCGTCGCCGGAGAGGAAGTCCATCCAGACCTTCTCCCCCGCCTTCTCGCCGAAGGCCTCCTGCGCCTCGCCGAGGGCGACGGCGGCCTTCAGCTCACCGCCCCCGCCCTTGCCGAAGATCCCCGCGACGAGGGCGCCGGTGGCAACCAGGTCGGTCACCTTCCAGGGCTCCGGTCCCTCGGGGTGGCCGAGCGCCGGGTAGAGGACGTCCTGCTTTTCGGGATCGACCCGGTACTCGGCGATGTACTGGTTGATCCCGTCGACGTAGTTGATCACGTCCTGCTGGGTCTGGCGCGCCTCCTCGACCGGGATCCCGGCCCGCCGAGCCGACTCGGGAGCCTGGTCGAACATCCGCTGGTACTCGGCCTCGCTTTGGTAGGGAGCCGCCTCGTAGGTGCTGGCGTCCATCGCCGCGTTGCCGCCACCGGCGAACTCGCTCAGCTCGCCGCGTCCAGCGTGACGGAGCACGTCGGCGAGCACCAGCCGATCCTCGGCGGTGATGTAGCCGAGGCCGAACATCAGGGCAGCGCGGTTCTCGCCATAGACGTGGGGAACTCCGAAGCCCTTGTCGCGGACGATCGTCACCTCATCGCAGCGGTCGGACCCGGGTGAGGGCGGGGAGAGCACGAGGCACTCGGGGGTGTAGGTGCGCTCGACGTCATTTTCTTTGACGCCGAAGCTCTGGTCCTTGAAGAAGTCGAGGATCTGGGATTCCTGTAGCCCCGGCGCGTTGTAGACCAGGTTCGCGTACATGTCGTTCTGGTCCTGGGAGTGAGGCGGCGGGGTCCCGTTGGCCTGGAACTCGGCGGCCTCGGCCGCGTTGGTGCCGCCGTTCTGGCCCGGCGGGATGATGTTGTAGTTGATGCCCCCGCCGAGATCGTTCTCCTGGTAGCCGCCCGGCTCGGGGGCCGCCATCGCGCTCGCGGGCGCCAGAGCGCACATCAATGCGGCCAGCGCCGCGCCAATCAATCCACCCCGGGGACGACTCATCTTCCACTCCTCCGATAGAACGTCAGATGATCCTACGTAAGTGGGCCGCAGCTCGCGTCGGTTGCTGGGACCTCCCGCGGCGAACGACGAAAAAGTAACCCCCTTGGTGCTCTTCTCGTCGCTCGACGACGGGGACCGTCATCCCCGAGCGCACCGCTCAGACGTCGAGCGCGCCCCGCAGATCCGCCGCCGCCCGCTCGGGGGCGTAGGGGTTGATGTCAACCCCGGTTCCCAGCTCGAAGCCTCCCTTGGCCTCCAGCCGCGGGGCGATGTCGATGTACCAGTGGAACTCCTCGGTCCCCCGCGGGGCGGTCCTCACCCAGACGTTCAGGGGCGGGGAGAAGCCGAACAACTCGGCCAGGGCAACCAAGGCCCGATGGAGCATCGCGCCGCCGCCGGCCGACTGGTCGAAGCGGGGGCTGCGCTCCCGGGGGAGCAGCCTCATCGCGAACGGGTGTCGCGAGGCCCAGGGGCAGTAGAGCAGCGCCTCCTCGTCGACCGTGACCAGCCGCTCCCGCCTTCGCACCTCCTCCACCCCGACGTCCTCGAGCAGGTGGCTGCCCATGGTCCGCTGGTGGTAGGCGCTCATCCGCTCGCGCTCGCGGGCGATCTCGGCGGGGAAGAAGTCGAGGGCGTAGAGATGCGCGTGGGTGTGATCGAGGGTGGCGCCCGCGGCGGCACCCTCGTGGACGATCAGGTGCACCTGGGAGGCAACCTCGGCGTGGGCCGCAACCCGCGCCCGCCAGGCGTCCATCGCCGCCGCGACCCCCTCCGGACCCAGCTCGGCCAGAGTGGTCAGGTGCTCGGGCGAGTTGACAATCACCTCGTGGGCACCGCTCGCGGGCTTCGATCCGAATAGGTCGGGCTCGGAGACGCGGGCGGAGGACCGCAAGGGGTCGGCGCCGCTGGAGACGCCGCTGTCGGTGGGGCCACCGCCGACGCCGGGGCGTATGCCCTTCGCCCCCACGAGCGCCGGGTAGAGGTTAGGAACCGCGCGCCGTCTCCACCCCGGCGCGTCCGGCTCCCCCGAGGGGCGATCGGCCCAGACCTCCGGCGGGGTCCGGTCCTCGTGGCCCTCGCAGAAGGGGCAGCTCTCAGGCGCATCCGGATCAGGATCGAGCCTCGCCGGCGAGAACGCGGCGGGACGGTCAGCCCTGCCGGGCGCGAGGATCGTCCGCAATCCGGTGAGCTGGTCGAGGCGAACCTCGGGCTCGCTCATCGGCTCGGCAACCCCTCGACCACGGACCGGCGCATCAGCACGTGGGGGATCCCCTCCTCGGTGAAGGTCTCCCCAACCGGCTCGAAGCCGCAGCCGGCGTAGAAGGCCTCCGCTCGTCGCTGTGCGTGGAGGACGATCCGCTCGCAACCGGCCTTCCGTGCGGCCTTGATCGAGGCGGCGACCAGAAGCGAACCCGCGCCGCCACCTCGAGCCTGCTCGGCAACCGCCATTCGTCCCAGGCGGCAGTCGGGGGGCTCAAACAGCAGCCGGCAGGTACCGACCACCTCGCCGCCGTCCACCGCGACGATCTGGGTC
>JBPCOO010000316.1:0-4560 GCA_051000155.1 Solirubrobacterales bacterium
CTGGATCACCAGGTTGACCGCGCCCATGTCGATCCCCAGCTCGAGCGAGGATGTGGCGACCAGGCAGGGGAGCGAGCCCGACTTCAGCATCTCCTCGACCACGATCCGCTCCTCGTGGGCGAGCGAGCCGTGATGGGCGCGCGCGATCTCCGGCGGCGGCTCGGTGCCCTCTGGATCCTGGGTCGCGACCTCCTCGGCGACCATCTCGTTCAAGCGCTTGGCCATCCGCTCGGCGCCGCGCCGGTTGTTGACGAAGATGATGGTGGAAGTGTGCTCGCGCACCAGTCGCAGCAGCTCAGGGTAGATCGCCGGCCAGATGCTGTTCGAGGTTGGGGAGTCGCCGGGTTGCGTTCCGGGCTTGGGTCCAGGAAGCGTGTCCGGCGGGAGTGTCTCTGCAGCGGGTCCTGTCAGCGGGGTATCCCCCTCCCCTGCGACACCGGCATTTCTCGGGGAGGGGGAGCCCTTCCCGCTGCCACCCGCTGCCAGGGCGGTTTCCTCAGGCGTTCCAGCCTGGTCTCCGCCGTTGGATCGCTTCTCCCCCCCGGGTGGCTGAGCGAGGGCAGGATCGTTGGCGGGCAACTTGAGGGGGCCATCCGCCCCGCCCATTCCCGGACTATTCTGGTTGTAGGCGGTGGCGCCGGGGTCGGCCATGTCCTCGACCGGGACGACGATCTGGAGATCCATCTGCTTGCGGACGCCGGCGTCGACGATCTGGCACTCCCGCCCCGGGCCGACCAGGAACTTGGCGATCCGCTCGAGCGGGCGCTGGGTCGCGGAGAGGCCGATCCGCTGGAGCGGCTCGCGCTCGGCGCCGGGGTCGAAGAGCTTCTCCTGCAGGTCCTCGGGCGGATTCTGGACGTGATGATCGAGCCGCTCGAGGGTCAGGGCCATGTGGGCGCCGCGCTTGGTCGGGGCGACCGCGTGGATCTCATCGACGATCAGCGAGTTGACATCGACCAAGATCTCTTTCGCCCGCGAGGTCAACATCAGATACAGCGACTCGGGTGTGGTGATGAGGATGTCCGGCGGGTTGCGGAGCATCCCCTGCCGCTCCTTCTGCGGGGTGTCGCCGGTGCGCAGGCCGATCGTGATGTCCGCACCGATGCCCGCCAGCGGTGCCCGCAGGTTGCGCTCGACATCGTAGGAGAGCGCCTTCAGCGGCGAGACGTAGACGAGCTGGACCCCGGTGCCCAGGCGCTCGGGACGAGAGGCGATCGCATCGATCCCCCAGAGGAAGGCGGCCAGGGTCTTGCCCGAGCCCGTCGGCGCGCAGATGAGCGTGTTGGCACCCGAGGCGATCTTCGGCCAGCCGGCGGTCTGGGCCGGCGTCGGCCCCGCGAACGAACGCCCGAACCATCCCCTGGTGGCGTCATTGAACGCCGCCAAAGGGTCCGCTGCTTGGGTGCTCTTCGCCTTCGTAGCCAAGCCACCGATCATACGAGGCGCCCGCAGCGCGTCTCCCGAGTCGCTCTTCAGCCCGGCATCAAAGCCGGGCGCTCGGTCACCTCGTGGTAGCAGAGGACGTCCTCGGCGAAGAAGTGGGCGACCAGGCTCTTGCGGGTGGCGCCGGGGTGAGTGATTGCCGAGCCCCCGTGGAGCAGGTTCTGGTGCCAGAGCAGGACATCGCCATTCGAGGCCGTGAACGGGACGGGTTCGACGGCGCTCTGCTCGACCGCGGCCGCCATCGCCGCGACGTAGGCGCGGCCCTTGTCGGCGACGGTGAGGCGCTTGCGGCGCGGCAGGTCGAGATCCTCGCTCATCAGGTAGGGCCCACGGTGGCTCCCGGGGAGGTAGAAGACCGGTCCCTGGTCGACCTCGATGTCCTCCAGCGCGACCCAGACTCCGATCAGGTAGCCGGGGGGCTCGGTCATCATGTGGAAGGCGTCGGAATGGGCGCTCTGCTGGCTACCGGCGAGGAAGCTGATCGTCTGAAAGAGCTTCGCCTCGCGGCCCATGAGGAAGCTCAGGGTCCCGAGTAGGCGGGGATCGGCGACGGCTTCGGCGACCGCCTCCGACTTGCGCCAGGAGTTCATCACCCGCGGACTGCGGGCGTGGAAGTGGAGGTCTCCGGCGCCGAGCAGCTCGTCGACCTCGGCGTTGATCCGGTCGACCGTGGTCTCGTCGTAGAAGCGCTCGAGCACCATGTGGCCGCGCGCGGGCCAAGCGACCGCTCCCTCCTGGGCGTCGGCGGGCATCACGGCAAAGCCCGGCGCCTCCCGGATCCACTCGGGTGGCGGATCGGCGTCGAGCCAGGGGGTCTCGCCGCCGCGTCCCGCCACCTGCCGGTGGCTGACCGACGCGACCGGAGACTTACGCAGATCGAGCGCCCGATACTGGCGCCGGATACGAGCCAGCTCCCTCGGCTTGCCGAGGGTCCGCAACGCCGCCAGCGGCCGCAATCGCCGCGCCCACTGATTGATCTTCGCCATCCTGCCCATCGATCAGTGGAGGATGGTAGTCCGCTCGAGGGAAAGCCCGGCGCCGAGGGCTACACCGCTCAGTCCACCTCCGCGTAGAGCAGATGGATGCGCTCGTCCTCGTCGATGACGTAGAAGGGACGGCCGAGGGGGTCGAGGGCGATGCCTTCGACCCGGTCGCAGCCGGGGAACTCGCGGACCAGCTCGGTCGCCAGCCCCCCCTGGCGACGGCGGGCGGGGATCTCGAAGTGGTGATGGGCGGAGCGGGAGACGCCGGCTTCAGGGTGGTGCTCGATGAGGACGCTGCCCTTGTCGACCGAGTCGAGGTTGCCGGTGAGGATGTCGAAGCCGCCGCCCGGGCGCTCGGTCATCCCGCGCACGCCCGCCGGGGCGCTCGGGTGGCCGATGCCCTCCAGGACCCAGAGGCCTCGCACCTCCGGCATGTTCGGCTCGTCCGCGAAGAGACAGTCGAGCCCTGATAGCTCGACGATGATCGGATTGCCCTCGGCGGTGACGGGGACCCGGAGGCCGACCAGGATGCTGGTGCCATCGCTCCGCGCGCGTACCGCGCAGCCCTCGATGTTGATCGGTTGATCGTCAGGGTGAAGCTGGGCGACCCACCCGGCGGCCTCCTCGCCGCCGTTGGCGATCGCCTGACCGACAAGCGCCTCGATCACCTCCTCCTCGAGGCCCATCAGCTCGAGGTCGGAGTCGGCCAGCGCGTCGTTGATCAAGCGGTGGAGGCGGAACTCGGTCACCGCGATCTCCATCGGCACGGGGCCGGCGCCGGCGTCAGACTCACGGAAGCGGGCGATGAACTGACGCTCCAGCTCGAGCGGGCCCTCCTTGGAGCCGTAGTGGGAGCCGAACGCATACACCCAGCCGTCGAGCAGCAGGCAGTCCTCGCCATCGTCGGTTTCAGGGGGAGCGTCGCCCGGGTCGAAGTCCGGCTTGAAGCTCTCCCACTCGATCTCGGTGCTCTCGCCGCGCGCGTGGCCGACCGCGACGACGCCCTCGGCGGCGGTCGTGTCATCGAGGACCGCCCAGAAGCCCAGCTCCCAGCCGCGCTCGGAGAGAAAGTCCCGGTCGGTGATGGGACAGAGACCGGAGGCCTCGTTGGGACCGGCGTCGACGTCGGTGCGACGCAGCCGGTCGATCGGGCCGAGGCCACGGAGCTCGGTCGCGTCGCCCACCCCGATCAGCCCACGACCCACCAACTCCTCGAGGTGCTCAGGACCGAACTCACCTCCTCCGGTTAGCACCAGCGGCTCCAATTCGCTGATCCGTAACCTCATGTCGCGCAGCTCCCCGCGCAGCTTGCGGGCCTCCGCCGCGGTCGCCGTGGCCTTGGTTGCAAGCAACTCGCGAGCGCGCTCGAAGTCCCCGCGGCCGAGCCAGGGCAGCTCGGAAGCGTCGAGGTTGGCCCGCCAGCCGTCGAACAGGGTGGCGATCTGGCTCGCCCGACCCTTCGGCTTCTCGTCGAAGACGCGATGGCCGAGCGGGAGCGAGCGGCGCTCCAGCTCCAACCGCTCACGTTCGATCATGGCGATGATCCTTCGACGTCCCTCGGCGGGGGCGCCGCGCGAGCCCAGCCTCTCGATCGTCTCGACCAGGACCGCGTAGTCGTGGTCTAGGCCCATCAGGTCCGAAAGCTGGTCGGTGGCATCGACGACCACGCCGATCTCGGCCTCGGCTGCCGGTTCGAGCAAGCGCGTGTGGTACCAGTGGTACTTGGTCCGCTTGCGCCATTCGTGGAAGGCCTCGACGGTGCCCGCCTCGTAAGCCTCCTCGAACGCCTCGCGCCCGCGCTTGTAGGTCTTTCTCAAGCTTGACTCGAAGGCCTCGGAATCGGTGCGATCGATCGGCCAGCCGTCGATCCGACCGCGGGCGGCGGCGACGGTTTCGGCAACCTCGGCGAAGGCCTCTCCGTCGCCCAAGACCCGGCGACGGGTCCGATCCTGGCGATCCGTCAGCGCGGCGATGACCTTGTCGAAGTCCCGCTTGGCGACGGACTCGCCGCCTCGCTCCCGCAGCTTGGAAGCGGTCTCGACCAGCACCTGTGCGTCGCGGACCGGGGAGAGGCGGCGCCCGGCGTCGCGCAGGGCGACGTTCTCGCGCTTGTAGACGTCCTCCCCGATCTCCT
>JBPCOO010000016.1:0-12219 GCA_051000155.1 Solirubrobacterales bacterium
GCCCGCTACGGTCGCTTTGAGCTTTTGATCATTGATGAGCTCGGCTACCTCGCCCTGCCCGCCGGAGCGGCCGAGCTGGTCTTCCAGGTGATCGGTGAGCGGACCGAGCGGGGCTCGGTCGCAATCACCACCAACCTGCCCTTCGGCGAGTGGACCAAGGTGTTTCCAGACGCAAGGCTGGCGAAGGCGGTCGTCGACAGGCTCACCCACCGCGCCCACATCATCGAGACCGGGACGGAGTCCTGGCGGTTTCGGCACGGGCTGGCTCGCAAGGGCAAGAAGGACCGCAAGTGAGCCGAGCAGGGCGAGACCGCCGATTTCGGGGCCCCGGAGCCGAGATCGGAGCCGCAGGAGGCGATCTGGGGGCCTGCGGGCAGCCGGCCGAGGGCGGAGGTCATGCAAATCGGCGCATCAGCGGCCCCTTGGGTCTGCTGATGCGGGAGACTTCAACGAAGAGAAATCAACCGACGGGGTGGGGCCATTTCAGGCGTCCGCTCTGGGGCCAGTGCAGGTGGCCGTTCTCACGACCGGAACCTGTGCCATTCCACTCTCGACGCCGGGGATGATGATCTCGGCAAGGTCCCATTCGATCTCAGGCTCGCGTCGAGGATGGGGGCGGGGTCGGCGCCGATTTCTGGTTCTACGTGCTGTCGGGGTACTGCGGGTTTCGTCCATACCTCCACCGTATGGGGACACCTATCACCGTTCAAGCGATTCGACTCCCCGGACTGCGTGGTCCGATTCGGCATCCGCCACGGCGAAATCGCAGTGGCACTGCGCGATGTCGGTGGTCGAGCAGCCCGCGGAAGCGATGAGGGCTGAAGCTTCGGGCTGAGGCCGTTGAGCTGAAGCCGTTAGTGGATTGCGGTATCGGCGATCGAGCCGCGGGAATGGCTGAACGCGTGAGCCGGGTCGGTCTCGTAGCGATCCTCAAGGCTGTCGGCGTCGCCGAGGGCCCAATTGATTCGCTCGATCAGTCGGTGGCTCGCGGCGTCGCTCTCAACGTCGACGTGGCTGATGTGCTCGTGCAGGATCTCGGTGTCGCGGCTCCCGGATCCCTTTGCGGTGATGATGATCTCTGGCATTTGAACTCCTCCTCCTATTGCTGTTTCCCTGATCCAGCCTCCGGTCAATCATATTAGCATCTCCTTACAAGATGCTAAATCTTTGTGAATATCGCAGTTTGCACAGAATTGGGGCCGCGATTCGACTCTCCTTGCTTTTGTCCAGGCGCGTGGTCGAGCGACGAGAAGTAGTCGCTACGCGAGCAAAACTCGTCGCTCGATATTTAGACCAGCTCGACCGCGAGCGGCTTGTGGGCTCCGCCATCACGAGGTAGTCGCGGTCTTGACTGAGGACGGTGAGGCCGTGCTCGACCGCGGTCGCGGCGATCAAAGCGTCGGTGAGGCGGACGGTGCGGTGGATTTCCGCGCGCTTGCAGTCGGCGACGAGGTTCGCCCAGGCCACCATCACCGCTTCCGGAGGCCGCGATCGCGCGTGTAGAAGTGGGAAGAGGTGGGGGTTCTTGGAAACACGCGAACGTGCGGCGCGCGGCAGCGACAGCGGCCCTTTACGACCCCTCCTCCCACAGCAACTCGTAGCGCGTCCCCAACGCTTCGTAAGAGCGGACGGCCCTCCGATCGAGAGTGAGAAGCGTAAGCCCGTGATCGCGCGCGGTGACGGCAATCAGGGCGTCGTAGGTCGCTCCGCCGTGGATCCCTGAGCAGTCGAGCTCCCGGAGGCGCTCGCTGAGCGCGTCGGGTTCGATACCTACGGCGCTCTCTGGATTGAACTGGTCGAGATAGTCGAGAACGGTGTTCGCCTCGACGTCGAACGGTGCGGTGGAAAGGGTCGCGTACGTCTCCGCCAGCGTGTGTGCGATTAGTCTTCCCCCGGAGCGGACCCGCTGCAATCCGGTCGTGGCCTCTGGGAGGGCCGGATGTGCCGGTAGGAAGCCGGCAATCAGGACCGACGAATCAGCTGCGACGCTCACGAGTTGCTTCCAGCGCGGCTCGCACCTCGTCGACGGTGACGCTGGGTAGACCCGCGTCAGGATCGGCGTGGAGCAGTCCTCCTTCGCCACGGACCAACTTCACTTTCCGCGTAGGGCGCCTGATCTCGATGATCCCGTTGCTCTCCCCGATCTCCAGCGACTCTCCACCCTCGAGGCCAAGCTTTGAGCGGATCTCCTTTGGAACCACGATTCTTCCGGCTCGGTCGATGGTAGCTTGCATGCCAGAAAGTCTACCAGAGCCAGGACCAGGACCGCCGATCGTGCCGACGAACGCTTACGGGTAGCGCTCGCCTAGCTCCCGATAACGGCACCCGGGTAGCGCGCCCCGACCAGCGACGGTTAATCTCACAGCCCCAGTCCGCGGACGCCGCTCTCGTCCCAGCCGAGGTGGTGGGCGAGCTCGTGGCGGACCGTGCGGCGGACCTGCTCCTGTAGCTGACGGGGGTTGTGGCCGAAGTCGCGCTCGAGCGTGTCCTCGTAGATGACGATCCGGTCCGGGTAGCCGTCGCGGGCGACGGTGTCGCCGATGTAGTGGCCGTAGGCGCGGTGTTCGCGTCCGCGCCGAGAGATCACTACGGGGGTCGTCTCCAAGAGCTTTTGGAAGTCCTCGGGTAGCTCGTCGAGCGCGTCGGTGACCAACTCATCGAACTCGCTCGGCGGACTCTCGGGCGCCGGCATCTTCGCCAGCGCCTCGCTGCGGTCAACCAGGCGCCGGAACTCGGGCTCGGGCATCTCATCCCCGCTCGCCATCACCGTCAGCCAGCCGGTCACCAAGATCACTCCGGCGGCGCCGACGAGAATCTTCAACAGCCCCGCCAGCGGCTCGAGTGAGGGCGGGCTCAAGAAGACGAGCGCGAGCCCGACGATGAAGGCGCCGAGCACGACCGTCTGGAGTGGTGGCCCGATGATCTCGCGCATATCCCAAGAGTACCCACGCGCGCCCGCGCTCCCAGCCGCGCGCCTCTCCGCCCTACAGCGCCTCCAGCAGCTCCGGCGCGACCTGCTTCTTCCTGCTCATCACGCCGGGGAGTGGGATCCGGCCCTGCTCGTTGCGCTTTCCGAGAGCCTTCTCGACCGCGCCGACGTCGCCGCAGGCGAGCAGGTGGGTGCCCTGCTCGAGGATGTCGGTGACCATCAGCGCACCAAGGGCGTAGCCGTTTTGGCTCCGCTCCTTCTCGAGCGCGTCCTCCAGCTCCTCCTGCCGCTCCAGCAAAGACTTCCCGGTGGTCTCGATCTGAGCGATGAAGATCTTCTCGCCGCCGGAGACTTCGTACTCTTTGGAGTCGCGACCGACGATGTCCGTGGCGGAGACGTTGGAGACGTCGCTGCTGGCTTCGAACATCGCCTCGCCGAACTCGCGCGCGTCGATCTCCAGCAGCTCCTCGACCCACTCGACGATCTTCTCGTCGCGCTCGGTCTTGGTCGGGCTATTGAGGACGACCGTGTCGGACATGATCGCTCCCAGCAGCATCATCGTGGTCGAGCGCTCCGGCTCCAGGCCCTCCGCCTTGAACCGCTCGAGGATCAGGGTCGCAGTCGAGCCGACCGGGTCGAAGACCGCGAGGATCGGCTTGCGGGTCTCGAACGAGCTGATGTGGTGGTGGTCGAGGATCTCGACCACCTCGGCCTCATCCAGGCCCTCGATGCTCTGATTGGGCTCGGAGTGGTCGACCAGGATCGCTCGTCGCTGCTCGGGGGAGACCAGATCGGAACGGGTGATCAGGCCGACCGGCTTGTTCTCGCTATCGACGGCGACGGCCGCTCGGTAGTGGACGTCTTTGATGTCATCCTCTATCTCGCTGATCAGATCATCGGGGTTGACCGTCAAGGGCTCCTTCTCGGCGAGCGCGATCGCCGGCGCCGACAGCGTGATCATTCGCGAGGTGACATAGGAGTCGAGCCGACTCAACATCACCGTGGTGCCGCCCTCGGTTGCGGCGTCGAGCACCTCCTGGCTCGGTTCGGAGCCGTTGCTGGCGACCACCAGCGCCGCGCCTCGCTCGATCGCCTGTAGCTGCGCGTCGGCTCGATCCCCGGTGACGACCACGTCGCCTTCTTCGATCCGGCTCTGCTTGTTCTGGGGGTCGATCGAGTGGACCCAGACTCTTCCGGCGATCTCGCCCTCCTCGCTGCCGGCGACCACGCGACCGTCGAGCACCTTGCAGATCGCCGCCACGGAGGTGGGAGCGTCGACCAGGGTGGAGGTCTCACGCGTCTCACGGATGTAGCGGCGGGCAAGCGCACGCTCGGTCATGATCCCCGCCAGCTCGCCGGCATCGTTGACCAGCGGGACCATGTCGAGATCGTCGGCGGCCATCGCCATCCCAACCTGTCGGACCGGCGTCTGGCAGTCCATCTTCTCGAAGTCGATCTTCATCACGTCACGGACACGGAGCTTGATGTGGCGGAGCAGCTCGGGCTTTTGCGCCTCGCTCCGCTCCAAGCACCAGGCGGTCTGGGCGTTGACCTCGCCGAGGCGGACGGGCTCGTAGATGTTGTCCCCGTCGAGCCGGCTTTTCAGCTCGGCGTAGCCGATGGCAGCGGCGATCGAATCCATGTCCGGATTGCGGTGCCCGGCAACGTAGATACGGGGGGGCCGCCCGTAGCGGGACTGATCGGAGGTGCTCTTCTCACTCACGGCGCACATGATCGGTGATCGACGAATCCGATGACGCCTCGGCGGGAAGCTCTTGCAACGGTGCCGGTTGCCGCCGCGACCCGCACCGCCGCACCGAAGTCGACGGAGACCCCGATCATTCCTCCCCGACCAGATAGGGCTCGAGCGCCGTCCGCACTCCATCCGGGATCGAGGTCTTCTCGTGCGTCTCCGGCAGTACGAACACGTGGCGGATCTCACCTTCGGCGGCGACCTCGCCCCTCCGCTCGATCGCGATCCGACTACTCATCGCAGTGTTGCCGAGGCGGGCGATCCGCAGGACGAGGTCAATCTCCTCGTCGAAGCGGACCGGAGCCCGGTAGCGGACCATCGCCTCGGCGACGACCACATCGGCACCGTGCTCTGCCACCGCCTGCTCATAGCCGCCAAAGGCCTGCCGCCAGAGCTCGGTCAGCGCGACGTCGAAGAAGTTGAGGTAGTTGGCGTTGAAGACGATCCCCTGGGCGTCGCACTCGGAGTAGCGAACTCGGATGCGGTGGCGAAGCTCCATCAGCCAACCCTGCGGATGAGGGTCCCGTCGGGAGTGCGAAGCTCGCCGCCGACGGCGTGGATCGAGACCGCCGCCAGTCCGGGACCATCGTCGGGCTCCGGCTCGGCATCGCGGCTGAACCAGGCGTTGGCGCCGATGTGGTGGTGGTAGTCGTCGAAGGCGCAGAAGATGGCGTCCTCGCCGAATCGGGTCATCAGCTCCATCCCGAGCTCCTCGGTCCAGAAGGCGAGCGCATCCGCCGGATCGGCGACCTTGAGGTGGACGTGGCCGATCTCCACGTTCGGGGCTCCGTCGCTCTCGGAGCGGGCCGCCCTCAGACCCGCCAGATCCAGCGGCTTGGTGAACATCGCGATACGCTCGCCTTCGGCGGGCTGGGGCCACTGCTCGCGCGGGCGGTCCCGGTACAGCTCGATCCCCATTCCGTCGGGATCGTCCAGATAAAGCGCCTCGGAGACGCCGTGGTCCGCGACCCCGCTGACGCTGGCTCCGGCCGAAGCGACTCGCTCCAGCGCCGCCGCCAATCCGGCACGATCCGGATAGCGAAAGGCGGTATGGAAGAGACCCGTCGAGCCGGTTGCGACCCGCCCGCCGCGCTCGGCGCGCACCAGGCTGAGCAGTGCGCCGCCGCCCGCCGGTCCCCGTAGCTCGGCCCGATCGAGCGAGATCGAGTTCGGCTGGAGCCCCACCGTCCGCCGGTAGAACTCCGCGCTCGCCTTGACGTCGGAGCACCGAAGCTCAACCCCCGATATCCGGGTCGGCAGATCAGCCACGGGAGCGCTCTGCGCCGGGTCGGTCGGGGTGCCTCGTCAACTCAGCGTCCGCGCCTCGCGAGCCGTCGCGGCCTAGCCCTCGAAACCGTAGGCCTCGGCCAGCTCGGGATCCTTCTCGGCGAGCTGCTCTGCCAGATCGACCATCACCTTGCACTGCTTCCAAGTGGCGTCATCTTGCATCTTGCCGTCGATCATGTGGACGCCGCGGCCGTCGGGGATCGCCTCGATCACCTTCTTCGCGAACTTCACCTCCTCGGGATCGGGGCTGAAGACCTTCTTCGCGATCCCGATCTGGACCGGGTGCAGGGTCCAGGTGCCGACGCAGCCGAGCAGGAAGGCGGCGCGGAACTGCGTTTCGCACCCCTTGGTGTCCTTGATGTCGCCGTAGGGCCCGTAGAAGGGGAGGATGCCGGCGGCGGTGCAGGCGTCGACCATGCGGGCGATCGTGTAGTGCCAGGGGTCCTGCTGCGCGCTCTCCCGTGGACCCTCGATGTCCTCGCCCTCGGGGTCCTCGATCACCCGGTAGCCGGGATGGCCGCCGCCGACCCGGGTGGTCTTCATCCGCCGCGAGGCGGCGAGGTCGGCCGGGCCGATCGAGATTCCCTGCATCCGCGGCGAGGCGGTGGCGATCTCCTCGATGTTGGCCACGCCGAGCGCCGTCTCCAGGATCGCGTGAACGAGGATCGGGCGCTCCACCTCACCCTTGGCCTCCAGCTGGGCCAGCAAGCGATCAACGTAGTGAATGTCCCAGGGTCCCTCGACCTTGGGAATCATGATCACGTCGAGCTGGTTTCCGACCTCGGTCACCAGCGTGGTCAGGTCGTCCAGCACCCAGGGGCTCTCCAGGGAGTTAACCCGCGTCCATAGCTGTGTGTCGCCGAAGTCGACCTCCCTGGCGACCTCGACCAGTCCCTCGCGGGCCGGGATCTTCCTGTCCACCGAGACCGCGTCCTCGAGGTTGCCGAGGAGGATGTCGGCTTGCTTGGCCATGTCGGGGACCTTCGAGCGCATCTTCTCGTTGGAGGCGTCGAAGAAGTGGATCATCCGCGATGGGGGGAAGGGGATCTCCGAGGCAGGGTCGGGGGCGCCGATGGCGAGTGCTTCGGTGAACTGGCGGGGGTTTCTCAAGGCGGGTCTCCTGGGTCGGGAACTGCGGGCTGTTCACGCTAGCGGAGCGGCGTTGGATCGCGGGCGGTGAGCCGGGGTCGGCTAGCCTGCGGCGGCGATGGAGTCCTCGGGGACATCCGGCGGGGAGATCGGGCCGCGTAGCGCCGGCAAGCTGCTGGACCTGATCTTCAACATCTACTTCAAGCACATCCTCACCCTGTTCGGAATCGCCTTGGTGGTGATCGTGCCGATGGCGGCGATCCTGGTCGGCCTCGATCAGCTCGCGCTGGCGGAGCCCGATCGGCTCGGTGACTCCCTGCGGGTGGACGTCGGCGGGACCACGCGGCTGGTTGACGAGACCAACTTCTACGGCGGGTTCGTCCTGCAGACGCTCATCGCCATCCTCGGCCAGCTCCTGATCATCGGCGCCGCCTACCGGGCGGCCAGCGAGGCCTATCTCGGCCGCGAGCCCGACGCGCGCAGCTCGATCGGCTTCGGCGCCCGCAAGATGCACTCGATCCTCTGGGTGACGGTGCTGACCGGGATCGCTACCGCGCTCGGGCTGCTGGCGCTGTTTGTCGGCGCGATCTACCTCTATATAGCTCTGATCGTGGCGGTCCCGGCGCTGATGGTCGAGGATCTCCGCGGCACCAAGGCACTGCGCCGCTCCTTCCGCTTGGTCCAGGACAACTGGTGGCGGACCTTCGGGGTGATGGTGGTCGCGACCCTGTTCGTGGTCTTCGCCGGCGGGATTCTCGGCATCCTCAGCTTCGTCGCCAACCCGCTCGCCGAGGACTCGCTGCTGGCCTACTCCGTCGTGATCCAGGCGATCAACGGTTTGGCGACGGCGCTGACGGCGCCGCTGATGGCAGTTGCGGCGATCGTCGTCTACTACGACCTCCGCATCCGCAAGGAGGGCTTCGACGTGGAGCTGCTGGCCGACCGAATGGGGGAGGGCGAGGCGGAGAGCAATCGTGCGCCGCAAGGCGCTCCCGAGCTCCCCGACCGAAGCTCGCGACCGCCGCCACCGCCGCCGCCCAGCGGGTCTCGATCGGCGTGAGCATGACGAGGTGGCCGGGCGGATGGGCGGCTGCGGTCAGCTCGGCGGCGTTGATCGTGAGCCTGGCTGCCGTTCTTGCCGCACCGACGAGCGCGTTGGCGGAGGCAACCAGCTCGATCGAGCTGGAGCGGACGGCGCGCGCGGCGCTTGCAGGCGATCCGGTCGCGCTCACGCGCTTGCGTGGGATCGACGAGGTGGACGGTCGCCCGACGCGGATCGGCGACGCCCTCGCCGGGGCCGAGGGATCGGAGCTCGACGCCCGCCTCGAGCGGATCGTCGAGATCGCCGCCGCGGGGGTTGGCGAGTCGGGCGACGCGGCCGCCTCGCGCGCCGATGCCGATCGCATCATCGGTGAGCTCCCGCCGCCGGAGGGCGATCAGCGCGACTCGCCCGACCGCTTGGGGGAGCTGGATCAGGGCGGGACCCTGGATCTCGGACCGCTCGGGCTGGTTGCGGCGGTGATCGCGCTGGCCGGGGGAGGGCTGCTTGCCTACCGGCTGAGCCGGGGTCGCGAGCGCACCTACGCCGAGCGGGCTGCCGAGGAGTCCCACGAGGCCGATGCGACCCCCGATGAGCTGGTCGGCAGAGCCGAGCGAGCGGAGCGGGAGGGAGACTACGCCGCCGCACTCCGCTTGCGGCTTCGTTGGGCACTCGGCGTGCTCGGACGTCGCGGCGCGGTCGAGGGGCGCTCTTCACTCACCCCCGCCGCCGCCGCGCGCCAGCTTGCCGATCCGCGCGCCGAGGAGCTGGTGGCAACCTTCGAGCGGGTCGTCTACGGCCGCGAGGTCGCGGTGGCGGCCGACGCCGAGGCGGCGCGAGAGGGATGGCCACGGGTGATCGAGACGGCATCGGGCCGGTGAGGATGAACCGGGACATCCTCTTCTGGGTCGTGGTCGTGGTGGTTGGCGGGGCCCTCGTATTCGCCTCGATTCCGGGCGGCGAGGAGCGCGGGCGTGCCCCGGATCGCTCCTCCCTGGAGGTCTCCGAGGGCGGCTACGCCGGCTGGGCGCTCCTGCTCGACGATCGCGGCATCGATGCCGGCCGGATCGAGCAGCCGCCGTCGGTGGCGAGCCTCGATCCGGATGAGACCATTGTCGGGCTGGACCTCGGCGTGCTCACGAGTGCCGATGAGGAGGCGCTCGGAGAGTTCGTCGCCGGCGGGGGCCGCCTGGTGACGGGTGGAAGGACGAGCGTCGACAGCCTCGAGGCGATCACCGGCACCTCCCTCGAGCGCGAGGATGCGGGCGGATCGGGCGCGGGGGAAGCACTGGCGCCCGCCGCGGAACTCTCCGGCGTCACCGAGATCGCCGGCACCGGAGCGGCGCGGTTCACCGACGCCGGGGAGGCGCTACCGCTGTACGGGGACGCCGACGCGGCGCTTTTGGTCGAGGCCGACCGGGGTGAGGGGGAGGTGTTGGTGCTGGCCGACTCCAACCCGCTCACCAACGCCGCGCTCGCCTCCGCCGACAATGCCCAGCTCGCGATCAACCTGGTCGGGGGGCCGGCCCGCGGCGAGGTGCGATTCCTCGAGCGGCTCGCGGTAGGTGGGGAGGACGCCGCTACTGGCCTCGCGGCTCTCCCGAGCAATTGGATCTACGGCTTCGCCGGACTGGTGCTGGCGGCGGTGGTGCTCGTCCTCTCCCGGTTGCGCCGACTCGGGCCACCCACTCGTCCGCCGAGCGCTTCGGCGCAGCCGCGGATCGGCTACGTGGACGCGATGGCTCGCACGCTCGCACGCTCCAGCGAAGCGGTCGCCGCGGCCGAGCCTGTGCGCGAGGCGGCGGTGGCTCGGATCGTCGGTGCCGGTCAGCCGCCCGTCGGCGGCGCCTCCGCCTCCGAGGGGCCGGACCCGGATATGCTGGCCGCCGAGGCCGAGCGGGCCGGAATCAGCGCCGAGGACGCGAGGGCGCTTGCCGCGCCGCTACGAACGCCCACTGATGCCGTCAAAGCGACTCGAGCCCTGGGTCGGGTCTGGAGGGAGAGAACGTGAGCCTGAGGGAGTTGAACGAGGTGGTCACGCGCGAGGTCGGACGGGTGGTCGTCGGCCAGGATGAGGTCATCACCTCGATCGTGGTCGCGCTTGCGGCCCGGGGCCACGTTCTCCTCGAGGGGGTTCCCGGCGTCGCCAAGACGCTGATCGCGACCAGCCTGGCCCGAGCCCTCGGAATCGAGTCGACCCGGGTCCAGTTCACCCCCGACATGCTCCCCTCGGACCTCACCGGGACGATGACCCTGCGTGGCGGCGAGCTGAGCTTCCGCCCCGGACCGGTGTTCACCAACCTGCTTTTGGCCGACGAGATCAACCGAACCCCGCCGAAGACCCAGGCCGCGCTGCTGGAGGCGATGCAGGAGAAGCAGGTCTCGGTCGAGGGCACGCCCGAGGGGCTACCCGACCCCTTCTGCGTGGTCGCCACCCAGAACCCGGTCGAGTACGAGGGGACCTACCCCCTGCCGGAGGCGCAGCTAGACCGCTTTCTCCTCCAGGTCGAGGTCGGCTATCCGAGCGAGGAGGCCGAGCGCGAGATCCTCGCCCTCGGACATCGAGGAACCGAGCCGGCCACGCTCGAGCGGATCGAGCGGGTCGCCGGCACGGCTGAGATCGAGACCGCGCGGGAGGACCTCGACCGGACCACCGTCTCCGAGGAGGTCGCCGCCTACGTGGTCGCCCTCGTCCGCCGGACCCGCGAGCTACCGAGCGTCACCCTCGGAGCGAGCCCGCGAGCCGCCGTGCACCTGATGAGTGCGGCCAAGGCGGCCGCCCGCCTCGCCGATCGGGACTTCGTCACTCCCGACGATGTTGTCGCCATGGCACCGGGGGTGCTGCGCCATCGGATAGTCCTCTCGCCGGAGGCGGCGCTCGAGCGCTACAGCCGTAGCGACGCGGTCTACGCCGCCCTCGGAGCGGTCCCCGTCCCCAAGTGATCGTGCCGAGCACCCGCGTTGGGATCTCGCCGCCGACCGGGCCGCTCCGGTGAGCCCGACCCCCCTGCTGGCGGCCCTGATCGCCGCGCTGGCGCTGGCGGCCTTCGCCCTCGGACCAACGATCCCCCTGCTCGGGCTGGCCGCACTCCTGGGCGCGGCGGCGGTGGACGCTTGGGGGGTGCACGGGGAGCCCTCGGTTCGCCGCGAGGTCGCCGACCTGCTTTCCCGGGGGGTGGCTGAGCCCTTGGCGATCGACGTCTCTGCGCCGGCTGCCACCGGGGTCGAGATCCGTCAGGCGATCGACGCGGACCTGGAGTTGGAGCCGGCGCGGGTGAAGGGTCGGCGGCTCGAGGGCGAGCTGCTCGCGCGCCGCCGCGGACGCCACGTGCTGGCGCCGGTGGCGGTGCGGTTGAGGGGTCCGCTCGGTCTGGCGAGCTGGACCCACGAGGTGGGCGAGGAGTTGACGGTCGAGGTCTACCCCGACCTCCCCGCCGCCCGAAGGGCGGCGGTCGCCGCCCGCCTGTCGGTCTTTCGCGATCCGGGGTTTCGGGGCAGGGGTCCCCTCGGCCTTGGCACCGAGTTCGAATCGGTGCGCGAGTACTCGCCCGACGACGACATCCGCCAGGTCAACTGGCGCGCGAGCGCCAAGCTCGATCGGCCGATGAGCAACGACTACCGCTTGGAGCAGGATCGCGATCTGATCTGCGCCCTGGACGCCGGTCGGCTGATGCGGGCGCCGCTTGGCGATCGGACTCGGTTGGACGCGGCCGTTGATGCGGTCGCAGCGCTGGCCGCGGTTGCAGACGACGTCGGCGACCGGCTCGGGGTGCAGGCGTTCGATTCGGAGGTCCGGGTGTGGCTGCCGCCGGGGCGGGAGGGGGGTCGCACCGGCCTGCGGGCGCTCTACGACATCGAGCCGTCGGAGGCCGAGGCCGACTATGGCGGCGCCTTCCAGCAGCTCGAGCGAGCGAAGCGGGCGCTGGTCTTCCTGTTCACCGATCTGATCGAGGAGGTCGCCGCCCGACCGCTGGTGGAGGCGATGCCGGTGCTGGCGAGAAAGCACGCCGTCACCCTCGTCTCCCCGCGGGATCCGGACCTGCATGAGGCGATCGCCGCCGCCCCGCCCTCCTTGCACGGAGCCCTGCGAGCCTCGGTCGCCCTCGACGTGCTCGAGGCACG
>JBPCOO010000004.1:0-2811 GCA_051000155.1 Solirubrobacterales bacterium
AACGGCTTCTTCGTCGCGGTCGAGTTCTCGCTGGCGCGGGCGCGATCGTCGCTGGTGGATGAGCTGGTCGAGGAGGGCGTCGGCGGCGCGAAGGCACTCAAGCACGGGGTCGACCACCTCGACAAGTACCTGTCGGCCTGCCAGCTCGGGATCACGATCTGCTCGATCGGCCTCGGGATCACCGCCGAGCCGCTGATCAGTCACGCCCTCGAGGAGGCCTTCGGCGAGGGGTCGCTGCTCGGGATCCCCGGCGAGGTCCTCGGCTTCATCATCGCCTACAGCATCGTCTCGATGTTCCACGTCGTGCTCGGTGAGCTGGCGCCGAAGAGCCTCGCGATCGTCCGCACCATACGGGTCGGCCTCTTCCTGATGCCGCCGATGCGGATTTTCTACATCCTCACCCGGCCGGTAGTCGACTTCTTCAACTACCTCGGCAACCTGGTCCTGCGGCCGTTCGGGATCCCGCCGCCGGGCGAGGCCGTCGCCGACCCCCACAGCGAGGCGGAGCTGAAGGATCTGATCGCCGAGAGCCAGCGCCGGGGCCTGCTCGACCCCGAGGAGCTTCGGTTCGCCGAAGGCGTCTTCTCCTTCGGCGACCACCGAGCCCGGGAGGTGATGGTGCCGCGGGCGGAGGTGGTCACCCTCGACTGCGGGATGAGAATCAAGGAGGCGGCGCTGGAGGCGGCCAACTCCGGCCACCGGCGCTTCCCCCTCTGCGGCCCCGAGAACGGCCTCGACGACCCCGTCGGGATGATCAACCTGACCGACATGGTCCGAGCCCTGGCGAGCGAGAGCGATGAGGCGCTGGATGACCTCGCCCGACCGTTGCTCGAGACCCCGGACGGGACCCTCCTCGACGACCTGCTCGAGTACATGCGGGACGAGCAGCGCGAGCTAGCGCTGGTCCGCGACGAGCACGGGACCGCGGTCGGCGTGATCGCGATGGAGGACGTGATCGAGATGATCCTGGGAGACATTCGCGGCGAGCTGGACCCCCCGCGGGAGATGGGCTTCGAGCGGACCGACGAGGGGGTGCGCGCCGACGGCGACGCCCGCCTCGACGACCTCTCCAACGAACTCAGCCTCGACCCCGGCGAGATCCGCGCGGCGACAATCGGCGGCTGGCTGGTGGAGCGCTACGGACGAGCGCCGGAGGAGGGCGAGAGCGTCCAGGTCGACGACTACCGCTTCGAGGTGCTGGCACGCGAGGGGGCGCGGATCGCGAAATTGATGATCAGCCGTGAGCCCGAGGGGGAGACGGACGGCGATAGCGGCGATAGCGGCGACAGCGGCGATGACGATGCGGCGGGCGAGAACGCCGGCGACCGAGCGGATGATGACGCGAGCGCGAGCGCGGGCGCGCGGAAAGACGACCAGCTATAGCTCGCTCTGGACGTCCTCGATCGGCTCGAACGCCTCGTAGAAGCGCAGGCGCCACCACTCAGCGATCTCGATGAAGCGCTCCGGCGGCACGCCATAGAGGGAGGCGATGGCCGCGATGTGGGTGCGGTGGTGCATCCAGTTGTCGCTGAGGATGAGTAGGCCGTCGCCCCAACCTTGAATCGCGAGGCCGAGCTGATCGTCGGTCCGGAAGAGCTCCTTTGCGCCCGCGCCGAGTTGATCGGCGAGCGCCAGCGCGCTCCCCCCCTCCGAATCGACGTTCAGCCCTCCCAGGTACAAGGTCCGGCGTTCGTCCCCGGGGTGCCGCTCGAGGTAGAAGCGAAGCTGCTGGACGAAGGTGTGCCAGCCCTGGTCGAGGGCGTCGCGCTCGCCACCGCGCTCGCGGACCACGCGCAGCCGGGTCCCGCTCCCCGCCTCGCTCAGCTCGAAGCGACCGTCACCGGTGTCCAGGGTCCTTGCCCGCGAATCGGCGGTCGCACCCGAGCCGAACATCTCGTCGATCTCCTCGGTGAGGTCCTCGTAGTCCCAACCGTGCCAGCGGTCGATCTCGCTCGGGTCGGTGATCGCCCGCCAGACGCGGTCCACCGGGGCGGCGATCGTCAGCTCGACGCTGATCGCCTCGGCCGTGTTCTGGTTGTCCATGGCCTCTCCTCGGGAGTGATCGGTGGGACCCGCCAACTGTGACACGGCGTCTCCGGGGCAGAGTTTTGGGTAGTGTCCGAGGGGATGCTTCGCGACGGGCCAATCCCAGCTTTTGTCCACGGCCTGATCGAGTACGCGGCCGGGGTGCTGTTCATCATCGCCCCGTTCCTGTTCGGCTTCGAATCGGGCGCCGCGCAGGCGTTCTCGATCGTGGTCGGGGTCGTCCTGATCACCTTCACCGCGACCAGCGACCTGCCAACCAGCCTGATCAACCAGATCCCCAAGCCGATCCACGTCGCGGTCGACTACGCGATGGCGGTGCTGCTGATCGCCTCGCCGTTCATCTTCGGCTTCTCCGACGAGACCGCGCCGACGATCTTCTTCATCGCGATCGGGCTGACGCACCTGTTGATCACGATCGGCACCCGCTTCCGCAGCTCGCCGTCGGTCTAGGCGGGCTCCATCGACTGGGCCTCGGGTTGATATGTAGAGATCCCGCTGACTATCAGCGGTTTCTCGACATCTCTCCCTCTCCGATCCCATCGGAAGTCGCAACGCCGCTACTTCCAGGCCCTTCTCTCCACAACGATCTGAGCTGATGCGCGAACCCCCCGGCAAGCCCGCCCCCACCGATCCGGACGAACGCGACGGAGGCGAGGGCTACTCGATCGCCGAGGCCGTCGGCGGGCCTCTGGGGGTGGCCGAATCGACGATCCCGTTTGTCGCCTTCACCATCGCCTGGGCGGCCTCGGGCAACGACGTCGGCTT
>JBPCOO010000065.1:0-3982 GCA_051000155.1 Solirubrobacterales bacterium
GGCTGCCGATGTCGCCGGCCGCCAGTACGGGGTTGCGGCCGGTCGTCAACTCGTCCGCGCGGGTATCAGCAGGCGCGGGATCGAACGACGCATCGAGGGCCGGCGCCTTCATCCCCTCCACCGTGACGTCTTCGCAATCGGCCACACCTCCCTCACCGCCCACTCCCGCTGGATGGCCGCGGTGCTCCGGGTCGGCGATGACTCCCACCTGAGCTTCGCCGCAGCCGCGGCCCTCTGCGAGATGCGTGGCTGGGGCGGGGGACGGATCGACGTCACCTGTCCGCGCCGAGTGCGGGTGGAGCGGTCGATCCGAGCCCACCTCGGCACCCTCGCGCCCGACGAGGTCACGGTCCGAGAGGGGATCCCCACCACCGGCCCGGCGCGGACGCAGTTTGATCTCGCCTCGGTGCTGGGGATCGACGCGCTGTTCTCGGTGATCAACCGAGCCGAGGTCAACCGCGTGGTCGATCGGCTCGCGCTGCCGGAGCTGCTCGACCGGTACCCGCGACGCAATGGCAATGCGACCCTCCGAGCCGTCCTCGAGATCCTCCCCGCGGATGGAGTGCGGACCCTGAGCCCGCTGGAGGACCGCTTCTACCTTTTCCTCCGCCGCCACGGGCTGCCGGTCGAGGGTGTCAACGTCAACGTCGAGACCGAGGCCCGCCCCTATTGCTGCGACTTCGTTTGGGAGCGGGCGCGACTGATCATCGAGACCGATGGCGAACGCTTCCACTCGGGGCCGATTGCGCGATCAAGGGACGCCGAGCGCGACCGAGACCTGCGTCGCGCAGGTTGGGAGCTGGTTCGCCTCACCGACGAACACATCGCCGATGCCGAAGCGGAATCCCGGCGCGGCGCCATTCCTGGCTTGGCCGAGTGGATCCTCCGTCGGCTCGGGCTTTCGGGTCCCGCGCGCGCCTCTACACTTCCGATTCCAAGCCGGCGTAGCTCAGTTGGTAGAGCACTTCACTCGTAATGAAGGGGTCAGCGGTTCAAATCCGCTCGCCGGCCCTGACGGTCTGAGCCGTCCCGCTCAGACTCGCCAGAGTCCAGGGCGGGGCAGCGTCGCTCGGCGCTCCTTGGCCTCCATCCTCGCGGAACCGCTCGAGCCCGCCAGAGTTGGGAAGCGGGCCCGTACCTCAACGATCGTTCCGGACCCCGTTCGGCATCGGCCGACCGGCTAGCGCCTCGCGCAGGTTCTCGACCGCCAGGTCAACCATCGCCTCGCGGGCCCGGTGGGTGGCGGAACCTATGTGGGGTGTGACCAGCAGGTTGGGGGCCTCGAGCAGCGGGTGGCTGGCTGGGAGCGGCTCGGGATCGGTCACGTCGAGGGCGGCCCCGGCGATGGCGCCACCCATCAGCGCCTCGCGCAGGGCGTCGGGATCGATCACCTCCCCCCGAGCGGTGTTGATCAGGATGGCGGTTTCCTTCATCGCGTCGAGCTGCTCCCGACCGATCAATCGCCTGGTCGCCTCGCTCAACGGGCAATGGAGGCTGACGAAGTCCGATCGCTCGAGCAGACGTTTGAGGGGGACCATGGGGATCTCGATCTCGAACCGGGAGCCGCCGAGGTAGAACGCCTCTCTCAGAGGGGAGGGGGGATCTTCGCCATCGCGTCCCGAAGCGATCACCTCCATGCCGAATCCGGCAGCGCGCCGCGCCACCGCCCGTCCGATGCTGCCGGGACCGACGATCCCGAGCGTCCCCCCGGCGACGGCATGGCCCAGCCAGCCACGCGGCTCCCAGGTGCGCCACCTCCCCGCCCGCACGTCGGCATTCGCTTTTGCGATGCCTCGGGCGGCGGCGAGCAGCAGCCCGAAGGTCAGGTCGGCGGTCGCCTCCACCAGCACGTCGGGAGTGTTGCCGACGGCGATCCCGCGACGCTCGCATTCGGCAAGGTCGATGTTGTCAGTGCCGACGGCCAGGTTCGCGATCGCCCGCAGCTTCGGTGCCGCGTCCAGCAGCTCGGCGTCGATCCTCTCCGCGAGCATGCACAAAAGCCCCTCCACGGTCCCCGCTGCGGCCAGAAGTTGTGCCCGCTCGGGCGCCTTCGGCCCCGGCCAGACGTTGACCGTGTGCTCGATCGCCAACCGACCGACGGCGGTGCCGGGAAGCTCGCGGGTGACGAAGACCAGTGCCATCGGTGCCTGAGGATCCTATGATCGCCGGGCCGTGGCCGGAACTCAGAGCAGCGACGTGACCACCCCCGGCAGTCACCCGAGCCTCAGCGTCGTCATCGTCACCCACGATTCGGCCGTCGACATCGAGCGCTCCATCCCCGCTCTCGTCGCCGAGCTGCGTCCCGGCGACGAGCTGATCGTCTGCGACAACGGCTCCGCCGACGGCACCCTCGCGGCGGTTCGGCGGCTCGCGCCCGACGCGAAGGTGATCGAGTCGTCCAACGTCGGCTTCGCGGCCGGTTGCAACGCCGGGGCTTCGCTCGCCGCCGGTGAGCTGCTCTGCCTGCTCAACCCCGACGCGATTGTCGCACCGGGCTTTCGCGACGCGATCGAGCTGCCGATGCTCGACCGCCGGGGCTGGGCGGCTTGGCAGGCGCTGGTGAGCTCGGAGGGCGGCTCGGTGGTCAACACCGGCGGGGGAGTGGTCCACTACTCGGGGATCTCCTGGGCCGGGGGGGCGGGGCGTCCGATCGCCGCAGCGCCGCGCGAGCCCGCCGAGGTCACCTACGCCTCGGGCGCTTGCTTGGCCATCCGGCGCGGGGCGTGGGACGACCTCGGCGGCTTCAGCGAGCCCTACTTCCTCTATCACGAGGACACCGACCTCGGCCTCCGGCTCTGGTTGTCGGGAATGCGTGTCGGGGTCGAACCCGGGGCGCGCTGCGACCACGACTACGACTTCGACAAGGGCCCCCGCAAGTGGTTCTACCTCGAGCGCAACCGCTGGGCGACGATCATCCGCACCTATCCGACCTCGCTGCTGCTGCTATTGGTGCCGGCCCTGGCGGCGGCGGAGGTGGCGATCCACCTCGCGGCCGCGGCCGGTGGTTGGCTACCGCAGAAGCTCCGGGCCGATCTCGCCGTCGTCGGGGCGATCAGACGGCTGGTGGCCGAACGCCGGGAGATCCAGCGTGCCAGCCGAGTCGATGCAGCGGAGTTCGCATTGCTGCTGACCCCTGAGCTGGACTCCGACTTCCTCGGCCGAGTCGGCTCGTCGGCCCTGATCAACCGCCTCTCTCGCGGTTGGTGGCGGCTGATCTCAGTCGTCCTGGGTCGGCTCCGTTGAGGTTCGCGCCTCTGACCCCGCCTTCGCGACCGGGTCCCCGTTGTTGCGCGCCGCGCGCTCCCGCTGCAGCGGGAGCAGCTCGGCGTCGAGCCGGGGGATGAGTTGGGCGAGGATCTTGGTCTCCTCACTGAGGCGTGAGATCGCAACCGAGAAGTTGAGTAGAAGCCCGTAGACGACGCCGAATGCGACCAGGAAGATCGCGTTGACGGGGCTCGCAACGCCGACCAGATCGCCGATCACGGCGAGTCCCTGCCGCCAGACCGCAAGCGCGACCAAGGCGATCGAGGCGATGATCCAGATCAGGGCGTAGCGCTCGACCAGCCGCCGCCGCCGCACCAGCTCCAAGACCAACCCCAGCAGCAGCACGGTCACGACCACCGCGATCACCTGGACGTTGCCCGGCAGGTCGACGTTCTGGTTGGGCGCCTGGGCGAACAAGGAGATCACGCGCTGCCCTCCTCTCGTGAGTGAACTCCCGAGGCGCCCGCCCCCGGAGCAACCCCGACCTGCGCGTGCCCGTCGGGCATCGGACCGTCCATCGGCGTCGGTCGCCGTCGCAGCAGCCCGATGAAGATCGCCAGCATCACCTTGACCATGTAGTAGGCGGCGCGCGGGTAGTCGATCGAGCTCTGCCCGAAGCCGCGGGCGTTCATCCGCACGTGCACCTCGTGGATGCGAAGGCGATGGGCGTGGAGCATCAGGATCGCCTCGACCTCGGGGTAGTCGTGGGGGTAGTCGC
>JBPCOO010000081.1:0-4568 GCA_051000155.1 Solirubrobacterales bacterium
CGCCGGTCGAGCTCGAAGGTGAACATCAGGTTGGCCAGCTTGGAGCGTCCATAGGCGCCCCAGCGTGAGTAGTCGCGCTCCCAGTTGAGGTCCCCGAAGTCCATCGATCCCTGGCGGTGGGCGAGGCTCGAGACGTTGACGATCCGTGCCGCCGGTGCCTCGAGGAGCTTGCCGACCAGATGACCGGTGAGGGCGAAGTGGCCGAGGTGGTTGGTCCCGAGCTGGAGCTCGAAGCCGTCGGCGGTGCGGCGCTTGGGAGTCGCCATCACCCCGGCGTTGCAGATCAACAGGTCGAGGTCGTCACCTCGCTGCCGCACCGCCTTCGCCGCGGCCTCGACCGAGCTGAGGTCGGCGAGGTCGATCTCCACCAGATCCAGCTCCCCGCCCTTGTGGTTGCCGCGGATCTCGGCGATCGCGCGCTCGCCCTTGGCGGTGTCGCGGCAGCCCACGAGCACCGTCGCACCGGCCTTCGCCAGTGCCGATGCCGCCTGCTTGCCGATGCCGCTGTTGGCTCCGGTTATCAGGGCGGTGCGACCGCTTTGGTCAGGGATCTCGGAGGTCGTCCAGGAGTCGCTCATGTCGGGCCATCCTAGCCACCGATCGCGCGCGGTCGGCTCGCGGCCGCATGCGGCGAGTGGAGTCCTACTAGCCTGCCCGGGAACCTCTTCCGACGAAAGGACCGCGCCAACCGTGTCTCGCACCGATCCCTCCCAGCGCCTCCAGGCGATGCCCCCTTACATGTTTGCCGAGCTGGAGAAGAAGGTCGCGACGAAGAAAGAGGCGGGGATCGATGTGATCAGCCTCGGCATCGGAGACCCTGATCGGCCGACCTACGACTACGTCGTCGAGGCGATGCAGAGGGCCGTCGCCGACCCTGCCACCCACCAGTACCCCTCAAACCGTGGTCGTGACGAGTTCCGAGCGGCCTTCGCCGAGTTCTACTCCGAGCGCTTCGGGGTGGAGCTCGACGCCGCCGATGAGCTGATCCCGGCGATCGGCGCCAAGGAGTGCATCTACAACCTTTGCTTCGCCTTCCTCGATCCCGGCGACGTCGCCCTCGCCTCCGATCCGGGCTATCCCGTCTACACCGGTGGTCCGATCCTCGCCGGCGCCGACCCGGTGCTCTTGCCACTGAGGGCCGAGCTGGACTTCGCGCCGGACTTCGACGCCGTCTCGGCCGCCGACTACGAGCGGGCGCGGCTGATGTTCATCAACTACCCCAACAATCCGACCGGCGCGGTCGTCCCCGATGGCACCTTCGAGCGGGCGATCGAGCTCGCCCACACCCACGATCTCTTGGTCGTCCACGACAACGCCTACTCGGAGACCACCTACGACGGCTACGTCGCCCCGAGCTTCCTCGCGACCGAGGGCGCCAAGGAGGTCGGGGTGGAGGTCTTCAGCGTCTCCAAGGGCTACAACATGACCGGTTGGCGGTGCGCGGCGATCTGCGGCAACGCCGAGGCGATTGCCACCTACTGGCGGCTGAAGACCAACGTCGACTCGGGCCTGTTCGAGGCGGTCCAGCTCGCCGGCGCGGCGGCGGTCAGCGGTCCGCGCGAGCCGCTGGAGGAGATGAACGCGATCTACACTCGCCGCCGCGACCTCGTGGTCGATGCTCTGGGCGAGATCGGGGTAGAGGTGATCCCGCCCAAGGGCACGATCTATGTCTGGGCGCCCGTCCCCGAGGGGCATACCTCGACCTCCTTCGCCGAGCTGGTGCTGGACGAGGCGGGCGTGATCGTCTCCCCGGGGTCGATGTATGGACCGAGCGGGGAAGGGTTCTTCCGGATCTCGCTGACGACGCCGGACGAGCGGATCGCCGAGGCGGTCAAGCGGATGCGCAAGCACCTGCGCTGAGAGGTCGCATGATGGCCGGTGAGGAAAGGTGACTGAGTCCAGCCGCATCCGCTACGTCCGCAGTGGCGATCCCCACATCGCCTACCGGACATTCGGATCGGGCGAGCACGACCTGCTGCTGGTGCTGCCGACCGTGGGGACGATCGAGATGCTTGGCGAGCAGCCGGCCGTCGGCCTGGCCAAGCGGATCGGCAAGTTCTGCCGGATGATCTCCTTCGACCGTCGTGGTCTCGGGCTCTCCGATCCGGTCGGGGTCCCCGCCACCCTCGAGGAGCAGGTCGAGGACATCGATGCCGTGCTCGATGCCGCCGGCACTCGCAGAGTGGCGATCATGGCCGAGGCGGAGGGGACGATGATGGCGGTGATGTACGCGGCGACCCACCCCGAGCGGGTCAGCCATCTGGTCCTGCTACATCCGCTCGCGCGAGTCAGTAGCGCCCCCGGATACGAGTGGACCTGGACCGAAGCCGAGCGGCTGGAGAGGTTCGTCAGGCCGCAGATCGAGCGCTGGGGAACGGGAGAGGCGGGCGAGGGCCTGGCGCCGGTCCTGGCGGCTCGCGATCCACGCTTCATCGAGTGGTTCGGGCGCTGGGAGCGGCTTTCGGCTTCGCCCGGGGTGGTGGCCGAGGCGATGGAGCTGAGCGGGAAGATGGACGTCCGCGAGATCCTGCCGCAGGTGCAGGCGCCAACTCTGGTCCTCAATCGGACCGACGCGCTTGCGTTCGAGGATCGCCACGCGGCCTACGCCGCCGAGCACATCCCCGGAGCCGAGCTGCGCGAGCTGCCCGGGAGGGACGTGATCTCGATCGGGGACGGGGTCGAGGAGCTCTGCGACGCGATCGAGGAGTTCGTTTGCGAGCACGCACCGATGCGCGCGGCCGAGCGGGCGCTGTCGACGGTGCTGTTCACCGATGTCGTCGGCTCGACCGAGCGTGCCGCGGAGCTGGGCGATAAGCGTTGGCGCGAGCTGCTGGAACTACACGACCGGATCACCCGGGAGCAGGTCGGCCGCTTCGGCGGCCGAGCGATCAAGTCCACAGGTGACGGATTTCTGGCCAGCTTCGATGGCCCGGCCCGCGCTGTGCGCTGTGCGCTCGAGCTGGGCGAGCGGCTCAGGTCGGAGTCGGTCGAGATCCGCGCCGGCCTCCACACCGGCGAGGTCGAGCTGATGGAAGACGACATCGGCGGCATGGCGGTCCACATCGGCGCCCGCATCGCCGATCTGGCCGAGGGTGGGGAGGTGCTGGCGAGCTCTACCGTCCGTGACCTGGTGGTCGGTTCGGGGATCGAGTTCGCCGAGCGCGGCTCCCGGCAGTTGAAGGGGGTCCCCGGCCAGTGGACCCTGGTGGCTGCGGTTGCGGACGGCCCGGAGGCGCGATAGGCGCGGTCGCCAGGGGCCGGGGTACGAGATCGGTCTAGCTCTCAGCGCCGCGCTCGGAGCGGTGATGATCGCCGCCATTGCCGCCTTCCTGCATCCGCACCGCCAGCTCGGTGTTGGAGGGACCGAACCAGAGCGTCGCCTGCGGGAAGGGGATGGTGATGCCGGCGTCGTCGAAGGCGACCTTGATCGCTTGCGCCGCCTTGTCGCGGGCGCGCCAGGCCTCGACGATCGTCGCCCCGTGCCAGAAGCGCACCGCGAAGTTGATCGAGCTGTCACCGAACTCCTCGACAAAAGCCTGCACCTCCGGGTGATCCTCGATCTCCTCGATCTCGCTGACGGCCTCGACGATGACCCGTTGGGCCTCGGCGAGGTCGGTGTCGTAGGCGACGCCGACCGGCAGCACGGTGCGCCGGGTGGGAGTCTTGGTCCAGTTGACGATCGGGTTCTGGAGCACTATCGAGCTCGGCAGGAAGACCGTCTCACCGTCGAAGGTGCGCAGCTCGACCGCGCGCAGGTTGACGTCTTTGACCTCGCCCTCGAGCTCGTTGGTAACGATCTGGTCGCCGACGGTTATCGGTCGCTGGACCTGGAGCAGGATGCCGGCGACGAAGTTGCCGAGGATCTCCTGCAGCGCGAAGGCGAACGCCAGCCCGGCGATGCCCAAGCCGCCGATCAGTGGCCCGACGGCGACATCGACCGTCTGTAGCGCGTAGAAGAAGCCGAGGACGACGACCAAGAACATGGCGAAACGGCCGCCAAGCCTGGCGATCCCGGTCGGTCCCGATCGCTCGATCAGCCTCTCAACGGCTTGGCGGGCGAAGACGGCGATGATCAGGGCTGCGACGAAGATGCCAGCGGCGAGCAGCCACTCGGTGGTGGTGACGTCGCCGATTCCCGACTCGCCGATCTGGATCGAATCGGTGCCCGGGCTGGGCGCCTGAGCCAGAAGCCAGAGGTTCATGGAGGGAAACGTAGCGGACGGTCGCGAGACGGGTGCGGGGACGGACGGCGCTGTGAGCCTTCAGCGAAGCTCGACTAGATTCGCCCCTCGGCGACCATCGTGTCCCGAATGATCGCCTCGAGCCCGCGCGGGGAGTAGCGGAGATCGGAGATCGCCTTGTCGTGGCGAGCCCAGAAGGTGACCCCGTCGGAGGAGCTGATCAGCTCGCGCATGTTCGGCGGGAAGCCGGTCAAGGGCGCGATCACCGGACCGAGCGGGGCGATCGCCTTGAGCGCGATCGTCGGCAGTCCACGGGCGCTGCGGCTCTTGCCGGCCACCTTCGCCGCCGTCTGCAGCAGCTCGCGATTGGTGGTGATCTGCCCGCCG
>JBPCOO010000130.1:0-8956 GCA_051000155.1 Solirubrobacterales bacterium
ATCAGGTGGCCGTTGGTGTACGGGAACAGGTTCAACATCACGAAGCAGTGCTCGCCACGGTGGACGATCAGGGTCTCGGCGTCGTCCTGCCCGCGGGGCTTGGCGCAGAAGATGCACTCCTCCTCGCTCCGGGAGGCATGCTTTACGTAACGCAGGCGCCACGGCGCCCAGAGTCTTTCGCGGGCCATTGGCCTCCATCCTATGGATGGAGGTGACGGACTCGTCCCCCGCGTGCGGAGGCGCCTCAGCCCGGGTCAGGGTCGAGGGCCCGAGAGCCTGCCCAATCGCGCCAGGCCGCCGGAGCCTCGGGAGTCGCAGCGATCTCTGCGGCTCGAGAATGATCGCCGAGAATCAGCTCGCCCATCGTCCGCACGGACACTCCGTGCGCCGGACGCCCGATCACCTCGATCGCATCACCCCGACCCAGCTCGCGCTCGCCGACGATGGCGCCGGAGACGTCGATTCCCTCGACCGTCAGGTTTTCGCCGAAGCTCCCGGGCACCAACTCTCGCCCCAGTTGCCTCTCCCACCAGCGGTAGTCGCTTGCCGCGTAGGCATAGATCGCCTTGTCGGCACCGCCGTGCACCTCGGGGTTACCGATTGTGTCGCCCTCCAGATGCTCATCGAAGGCCCTCCGGCGTCCCCCCACCGGGTGCTTGTAGATCCCGGTCTTGGTCGGCTTCCCCTTGAGCTCGATCTCCCGCAGCTCGCCGACGTTGACGCTGATCAGCCGCCCGGCGCCCAGCTCCACGATCTAAAGCCACCCGCGCCGGCGGAAGTAGACCAGCATCGCGACCAGGATCACCACCATCCCGGCAAGCACGAGGTAGAAGTCCTCGGAGTCGCCTTCCCCCGGCACCCTCACGTTCATTCCCCAGACGCTCGCGATCAGGGTCAGCGGCAGCACGATCACGCTGATCGATGTCAGCACCCGGAGGATCTCGTTGCCCCGGTGGTCCAACACCGACTCGTTGGTCTCCTCCAGGGCCGAGACCACCTCCTTGTAGTTCTCGAGCATGTCCCAGATGCGCTCGTGGGCGTCGACGATGTCATCGAAGTAGATCTCGAGCTCTGTGTTGGGATCGAGGAAGCGCCGCTTTACGTTCTCGAGGTCGCGCAGAACCGGCCGCTGGGGGCGGATCACCTTGCGGAAGTTGATGATCTCCTGTTTGACCTCGAACAGGTCCCGAACGATCTCCTGGGAGCGGCCCTCGGTGAACACGTCCTCCTCGATCGCGTCGAGCTTGTTGCCAATCTTCCGCAGCATCGGGAAGCAGTAGTCGAAGCTGTCATCAACCGCGCGATACATCAGGTAGCCGGAGCCGCGAGAGAAGAGCTTGTCGCGAAACTCCTCCTCCGAGCGGCTGCGCTCGAACAGGTAGTCGATTGGTTGGATCGGCTGGTTGGGGATGGTGATGACGAAGTCGGGGCCGACGAACATGTCGAGTTCGCCGGAGTTCAGCCGTCCAACCTTGGGGTCGTAGACCGGGAAGTGGAGGACGACGAACAGATAGTCGGGGTACTCGTCGATCTTCGGCCGCTGGTTGAGCGAGAGCACGTCCTCGAGATCGAGAGCATGGAAGTCGAAGTTCTCGCCGAGCCAGGTCCACTCGAGCGCGGTCGGGCGGGGGATGTTGATCCACCGCAGCCCGGCCGCTTCGACCGTCTCGATCCGCGGCTCGCGCTCAGTAGGGGGCGACGGCGCGGCCAGCTGGGTCGCGCGGTCGGAGCGGCGTAGTCTCGGCTTCGGAAGGTTCGGCATCTGAGGCGCTCGTCTCGTGGTCGCTTCCCATCGCCGCCTAGACTAGCCCCCAGCGCCGTCGGAGTTTCTCCACGCCGCGTGACCGTGCTGTATATTGCAGCGCACATATAGACCCTTGCATCGCGAGGGGTGGAGGGAAATGGCCCTGTGAAGCCCCGGCAACCATCTGAAGGACGCGCGTCCCGAGGAAAGGTGCCAATTCCATCAGGAACTACCTGAAAGATGTGAGTGGACGGCCCGCAAGGACCTCTGCTCACGAAGCAGAGGTCTTTTTTCGTTAGTTGGAACAACGGGCATGAAGGAGCAGAAGATGACCGCAAGAGGACTAAGGTGCAAGGAATGTAGGACGGAGTATCCGCTGGAGGCGCTGTTCGTCTGTGATCAGTGCTTCGGCCCGCTCGAGGTCCACTACGACTTCTCCGGCCTCGACACCGACGAGGTCAAGCGGAAGATCCAGTCCGGCCCGCGGAGCATCTGGCGCTACGCCGACTTCCTCCCCACCAACGGCAGCCCCCATGACACCCTCCATCCTGGGACCACGCCCCTGCTGCGGGCCGATCGACTGGCCGAGCGCCTCGGCGTCGGCGAGATCTGGGTGAAGAACGACGCCGCCAACCCGACCCACAGCTTCAAGGACCGGGTGGTTGCGGTCGCACTGGCGAAGGCGATCGAGCTGGGCTTCGATACCGTCGCCTGCGCCTCTACCGGCAATCTCGCCAACTCGGTCGCCGCCAACGCCGCCGCCGCCGGGCTGGATTCCTACGTGTTCGTTCCGGCCGACCTCGAAGAGCAAAAGCTCCTGGCAACCGACGTCTACGGCACCGAGCTGATCGGGGTTCGCGGTTCCTACGACGACGTCAACCGCCTCTGCACCGAGATCGCCCAGGAGCGCGGCTGGGCGTTCGTCAACGTCAACATCCGGCCCTACTACGCTGAGGGGTCGAAGACGCTCGCCTACGAGACGGTCGAGCAGCTCGGCTGGAAGCTGCCGGACAAGGTCGTCTGCCCGATCGCTTCGGGGTCGCTGTTCACCAAGATCGGTCGCGGCTTCGACGAGTGGCGGGAGCTCGGCCTGGTCGAGGGCGAAAAGCCCGCCTTCTACGGCGCCCAGGCCTCCGGTTGCGGCCCGGTTGCGACTGCGTTCGCGGACGGCGAGGACTTCTGCCGACCGGTCAAGCCCGACACGATCGCCAAGAGCCTCGCCATCGGCACCCCCGCCGACGGTCCCTACGCGCTCGATCTGGCGCGCGGCACGGGTGGCAGCGTCACCGGCGTATCGGACGACGAGATCCGCGCCGGGATTCGCCTGCTGGCCGAGACCACCGGCGTGTTCACCGAGACCGCCGGTGGAGTTACCACCGCCACCCTCGCCCGACTGGCCGAGGAGGGTGAGCTCGGTCCCGACGACAGGGTCGTCGTCTACATCACCGGCGAGGGCCTGAAGACTCTCGACGCCGTCCGCGAGGGCTTCGCCATGCACGAGATCGATCCCTCGCTGGAGCAGTTCAACGCCGAGGTCAGCCCGCGTGAGGCGGTCTCGGCCTGAGCGCCGCGACGTGCGGATGAGCAGCGGCGGATCCGCCGGCGGCCGACGGTCCGGCGCTGGTAGCGTCCCGGTCCGCGCTCAGGGTGCCCTCGTCGGTGCCGACCCTCGCATCAACTCGAGCAAAGGCTCACAACTACCCAACCAGAGGTGAATCAGTGGCAGTAAAGGTCAAGATCCCAGCTCAGCTCCGTGCCGCCACCGGCGGCGAGGGCGAGGTAGAGGTTCAGGGCGCTACCGTGGGCGAGGCGCTAGACGCCGTCTTCGACGCCCACGAGGGTCTCAAGGACCGGATCACCGAGGGCGGCGATTTGCGGCGCTTCGTCAACGTCTACGTCTCCGGTGAGGACATCCGCTTCAAGGATGGACTCGACACCGCGATCGATGACGGCGATGAGGTGACGATCCTCCCGGCCGTCGCCGGCGGCTGAGCCGAGCGGTTTGGATCGTCCAGAGACGGTCGCGATCCTCTGCGGCGGGCGGGGGACGCGGCTACAGGAGAAGACCGAGAAGATCCCGAAGCCGCTGGTCGAGATCGGCGGCAAGCCGATCGTCTGGCACGTGATCGGCCTCTACGCCGCTCACGGATTCAGGCGGTTCGCGCTGCTGACCGGCTACAAGCGGGAGCTGATCGAGGAGTTCGTGGTGTCCGAGCCCTGGCCCGACGGCGTCGAGGTCCGATGCCTCGATACCGGCACTGAGACCCCCACCGGCGGACGCATCGCCCTCGCCGCCGACGAGCTGGGCGAAGGAACCTTCGCGCTCACCTATGGCGACGGCGTCTCCGATGTCGACCTCGCCGCCGAGCTGGACTTTCATCGCTCCCATGGGAGCGCGGCGACGGTCGCCCTGGTCCAGCCGCACTCGCAATGGGGAATGGCGGTCCTGGAGGAAGATGACCGGGTTTCGGGCTTCGTTGAGAAGCCGAAGCTGAGCCAGTGGATCAATGGCGGCTTCTTCTTCTTCGAGCGGGCCGCTCTCGACTATCTCGACCCCGAGGCCACGCTCGAGCGGGAGCCATTGGAGAGCCTCGCCGCCGACGGTGAGCTACACGGCTTCCGGCACACCGGCTTTTGGGATTGCATGGACACCTACAAGGACGCGATCCTGTTGAACGACCTCTGGCGCGAGGGCTCGCCCCCGTGGCGGACCTGGGAGCAGCGGGAAGAGGGCGCTGAGCTGCGATGAGGCGCGCACTGGTGACCGGAGGGCGCGGCTTCGTCGGCGCCTGGCTCTGCAAGGCCTTGCTCGATCGTGGGGTCGAGGTGGTCAGCTACGACCGCCGGACTCCGCGCGAGAAGCCCTCGACCCTGGCGCTGGTCGGGGTCGCCCGGGAGGTGGAAGAGGAGGCCGGCGACCTCACCGACGCGGCGCGGATCGGGCAGGTGCTCGATGCCCACGCGATCGACACCGTCTTCCACCTGGCCGCCGAGACCATCGTTGGCACCGTGCAGGCGGACCCGGCGAGCGCCTTCGAGACCAACATCCGCGGCACCTGGACCCTGCTTGAGGCCTGCCGGCAGCGCGAGAGCGAGCGCTTCGTCTTCGCCTCCTCCGACAAGGCCTACGGCGCCCACGACGAGCTTCCCTACCTCGAGTCGTTCGGATTGCAGCCGACGGCGCCGTATGAGGCCTCGAAAGCGGCCGCGGATCTGATTGCTCGCTCTTACTGGCCGAGCTACGGTCTGCCGGTGGCGGTCACGCGCTTCGCCAACATCTACGGCGGCGGCGATCTCAACTTCTCGCGGCTGGTGCCGGAGGCCGTCTGCGGCTCGCTCGACGGCCGGGCGCCGGTGCTGCGCTCCGACGGCAGCCCGGTCCGCGACCTGCTCTACGTCACCGACGCGGCCGCCGCCTACCTGGCGATCGCCGACCACCTCGACCGAGACGACGTCCGGGGCGAGGCCTTCAACGCCGGCGGCGAGCGCCCCTACAGCGTGGCAGAGATCGTCGAGACGATCACCCGCCTCGCCGGCACCGGGGTCGAGCCCGAGATCCGGGGTGAGGGCAATCCCGCCGGGGAGATCGACAAGCAGTACGTCGACGCGAGCAAGCTGCGGGAGCGGTGCGGATGGAGCCCGGCGGTTTCGCTGGAGAAGGGTCTTGAGCGGACCTTGAGTTGGTACCGAGAGCATCCGGAGGTGAGGCCATGAACGACTCACCGTCCACTACCGAAAAGCAGGAGACGATCAAGCAGCTCGACCGCATCCGCTGGATCGCGATTGCCGACTTCCTCCTGTTGGTCCCGCTGGTCATGAACGTCACTGACTTGATCGACATCGAGGCGGTGATTCCGGTCCTGGGCTCGATCCACGGCGCGGGCTTCCTCGCCCTGCTCTACCTCTGCGTCAGGGGGGTGGGGGAGGAGCGCTGGGGTTGGTGGTTCCCGGCGATCGTGCTGGTCACACTCGGGCCGCCCGGCAGCCTCTACGGCGAGCACCGGGTCCGCGGCGAGCTATGACCCCACGGTCGGAGGCCACACCGCCCGGCGTCGCCCTGCTCAGCCGCTGAGCGAACGGACGTCGCGAACCAGCCGGGCGTAAGCGCCGGCGACCGAGCGGGGGGAGTAGGCGGCGACGGTGAGCTTGCGGAGCTTCTCCCGGTCCCACTTCCGCGCTAGCACCGCCTCGATCCCGGTACCGACCTCGTCCGCCTCCGAGCGCCACACCGGCTCGCCGATGTCGGTCTCCAGGCGGTCCTGGATCTCGGTGAAGGTCGGGCCGAAGCCGACTACCGGCGTGCCCCCCGCCAGCGCCTCGATCAAGACGATGCCGAAGGATTCCGAGCGCGAGGGGAGGCAGAGGACGGCCGCCGTCCGGACCAGCTCGCGCATCTCCGCGATGTGGACCTTCGGGTCTCGGTGGGGCACGAAGCGCACCCGAGCCTCGACGCCGAGCTCGGCCGCCCGCTGCCGCAATGCGGGCTCCTCAGCGCCCTCGCCGGCGAAGGTGAGGGGCAGTCCCTCGATCCTCGCGACCGCCTCGAGCAGCGCCATCGGGTTCTTGCGGCGGTTGAGGCTGCCGAGGAAGAGGACGCCGCTGCGGATCGCGCTGGTATCCAGGGTTTCCATATAGGCGTCCTGAAGGGGGTAGGGGATCACCGCCTGATGGTCGGGGTAGCGGAACCCCAATTCGACCCCTTCCGTCCGGCCATGCTCGGAGCCGAAGGCGAACGCGGCGAGCCGGTCGAGCGCCTCCTGGGCCGATGCGCGGTTCTTAGTCGCCTTGACCAGGTCGCGCTTCATCGTTACCTGGTGCCAGGCGTGGACTATCCCCAGGATCGGGATCTCCGGCGCGACATGAGCGTGGACCCGGGTGTAGCGGGAGGGGGCGAAGGCGGCGATGTTGTTGACCACGACCACGTCCGGGCGCGTCCGCTCATGCAACAGGATGCGGGTGAACCGGCGCGGCCGCGCGTCTTCGGGCTGCATCAGCACCGGCACCGGAGAGCGCCTCTCCGCCTCCCACCGCTTCAACCGCTGCGGCGGCGGAATCAGCGCGCCAACCGGCTCGATCCGGTGCCGCCAGGGCCGACTCTGCCACTCCCCGAGGAGGGCGGCATGGAAGCGGGTCACCCCACCGCGCAGCCGGCCTCCCCATTCGGGGGGAACCGGTCCGACGCTGAGGACCCGAGTGGTGAATCGCCGCGGCGGCTTGGGATCGAAGGGGATGCGCACGGGGCGACGATAGTCGCAGCCCAGCCGATCATGTCGAGGGAACCAGCGCGCCCGGCAGGATTCGAACCTGCGGCCTTCCGCTCCGGAGGCGGACGCTCTATCCAGCTGAGCTACGGGCGCATGGCAGCGCAGCTTACAGTCTTCGGGGGGCGAACACTTGTTCCGTCCGGAGCGCCAGGTAGCCTCGCTCCATGACGACCTTGGCCCGCGGAAACACCTGTGAAGCCACGATCTTGCAGGCATTCGTGGCTCGCGGCCTTCGGGTGGCGGTCCCCTTCGGCGACGGGCATCCCTACGACCTGATCGTGGATGTTGGTGGACGGGCGATACTCAGAATTCAGTGCAAGAGCGCGTGGCGTAACGGGGCCATCTGCGCGTTCAACAGCCGTTCGACCGACCACGGCAACGGTGCGCAGCATTACCGCGGGCGAGCTGACGCCTTCGGCGTCTACCTCCCTGAGCATGATGTGACCTACCTGGTGCCCGTTGGCGAACTCACGAGCGGTCGCGCCTACCTCCGGCTGGAGCCGACCAGGAACAACCAGCGGCGCAAGGTGACGTTCGCGGAGCAGTACGAGCTGGACCGCTGGTCAGACGCGGATCTCGTCGAGCTGGCGAACGGGACCAATCAGCTCGAGATCGCTGCGTGAGCAGGCGCTCTGGCCTCATGGGCGAGCGGGAGGCACGGGCGGAGGTCACCGAGGGCGGTGGCCGGCACGTTTCGCGATGCGGTCGAGCTGTTCAAGGAGGGCCTTGACTCCGGGTGGGCGGATCGCCGTCGTCTTCCGCCACGCCACGCCGACTAGGCTCCTCCGCGATGGATCTCGACGTGATCTTCCTCGGCACTGGTGGTTCGGTGCCCTCGGCCCGGCGCAACACCGCCTCGGTGATGGTGCAGCGTGGGGGAGACCGGTTGATGTTCGACTGCGGTGAGGGCACCCAGCGCCAGCTCCAGCGATCGGTCGGTCTGGTTCAGGTGAGCGACCTGTTCATCACCCACCTCCACGCCGACCACTACCTCGGACTACCGGGGCTGATCAAAAGCTATGAGATGCAGGATCGTGACGAGCCCTTGATCATCTACGGCCCACCGGGCCTGCGAGAGCTGTTCGCGGCGGTCGGACGGATCATCGGGCGGGTCAACTACCCGATCGATCTCGAGGAGCTCGAGCCCGGCGACCCGGTCACCTTCGACGGCTACACGGTCGAAGCGTTCGAGGTCTCCCACCGGATCCGCGCCAACGGTTACCTGCTCTGGGAGGAGGAGCGGCCCGGTCGCTTTGACCCTGAACGCGCCCGCGAGCTCGGCGTCAGCGACGGTCCCGACTTTGGCAGGCTGCAGCGGGGCGAGAGCGTCGCAGGGTCCGCTGGCACGGTCGGCCCCGAGCAGGTGATGAGCGCCGCCCGCCCGAGCCGGAAGGTCGCGCTTACCGGCGACACCGAGCCCTGCGACGGCGTCCGCACCGCCGCCCAGAAGGTCGATCTGCTCGTCCACGACGCCAGCTTCGCCAGCTCCGAGATCGAGCGCGCCGCCGAGACCCGTCACTCGACCGCCCGGCAGGCGGCGACGATAGCCGCGGAAGCCGAGGCGAAGATGCTGGCGCTGGTCCACATCTCCGGACGTCACTTCGTCCCCGACGTCCTCGCCGAGGCCCGCGAGGTCTTCGAACCGACGATCGCCCCCCGCGACTTCGATCTCATCTCAATCCCCTTCCCCGAGCGCGGCGAGCCGACTCACGTCGAGGGCGGCGCGAAGCCGGGCCGACGAGAGGTGGCGGAGCGGGCGGTCGGCGGTGAGATCGAGGCGGATCAGGTGTCCGACTCGATCAGCCCTTAGCCGAACCGCCTCGCGAACTCGACCAGCGAACTCATCCCGAAATCAAAGCCTTGCGGGGCTGGTCACGGAACCGCGCGGTTCAAGCGATACAGCACGCTCACTCGATCAACATCGGCCGACGTCGCCCCATAGACCTCC
>JBPCOO010000135.1:0-8745 GCA_051000155.1 Solirubrobacterales bacterium
ACCCGCATGTCCTTCTCCTCCGCTTCGAAGTGGATGTCGGAGGCGCCGTCGGCGACCGCCTGGCCGAGGATCGAGTAGACGAGCTTGATCACCGGACCGTCCTCGGCGGACTCGCGGATGTCCGAGATCTGTGCCTCTTCCTCTTCCTCATCGGCGACCTCGCTGACGGCGTGATCGAGCGTGCTGAGGCGACCGACCAACGCCTCGATGTCGGCCTCGGCGGCGACGGCGACCCGGCAGGAGAGGTAGGTCATCATCTGGATGTCGTCGATCGCCAGCACGTTGGCGGGATCGGTCATCGCCAGGATCAGGGTGTTCTCATCGTGGTAGGCGACCGGCACGGCGCCGTAGCGGCGGGCGGTGGCGGTGGAGACCAGGTTGGCTGCGCCCATATCCACCTGGAAGGAGTTGAGGTCGATGTGGTCGAGGCCGTAGCGCTCGGCGATCGCGCGCGAGAGCTGGTCGCCATCGATCATCCCCCGCTCGACCAGGATGGACTCGGGCGAGCGACCGGCGCTGCGGGACTCGGAGATGACCGCGTCGACCTGCTCGCGGGGCAGGTAGCCGAGGTCGGCGATGATGTCGGTGATGAACTGTCCGCTGTGGGAACGGGTTCGCGGTGAGGTCACCCCGGGGGTGTCTGCCTGGCCGGCGGGGGCGGCCGGCTCTCGGGCAACCGCCTCGTTGGCGGCGCCCAAAGCGGGATCATCGAGCCGCCTCGAGTCATCGGGAACCGGGCGCAGATGCGGCTTGGGAGCCTCCGGCGTCAAGGCGAAACCTCCCCGAAAGCAGAGCGCTCCCTCGCGGCGGCGCGCATCACATCCAGCGGTGCCTTTCGGCCCGTCCAGATCTCAAATGAGGCGGCTCCTTGACGAACGAGGATCTCAAGACCATCGATCACGTATGCACCAGCTTTCGTCGCGGCTTCGGTCAAGCCAGTCCGTAGTTCACCGTAGACCAGATCGCAGCAAATGGCGAGACCTTCTATTTGATCGACTTCGACCCCCAATACCTTTAGCCGCCGCGCTTGATCTGCAGGGCCGGAACCGGAGCCGAGGCCGATCGAGGTGGTGTTGACGAGCAGCTCGGTCGCGGCGAGATCAACCTCGCCGGGATCGATCGCAGTGCCGCCGATCTCCTCGGTCAATCGCTCGGCGCGTTCGCGGGTCCGGTTGACCACCTCGACCCGGGCTCCCGCCTCCTCCAGCGCCCAGACGACCGCCCGCGCCGCGCCGCCGGCTCCCAGCACCAGCGCCCGCATCCCCTCGGGAGAACGCGGCATTGCCGCCAAAAAGCCCGGGGCGTCGGTGTTGTCGGCGACGATCTCGCCACCGGCGAAGCTGAGGGTATTGGCCGCGCCAATCGACGAGGCGCGCTCGGAGGAGCGATCGGCAAGCGCCAGCGCCGCCTCCTTGTGGGGAATGGTGACGTTGGCGCCGACATAGCCCGCCGCGGCCAGGCCCCCGACGCGCTCGTCGAAGCGCGAGGGAGCGACGTCCAGCGCCCCGTAGCTCCAGCCCTCCCGGTCGAGCCCCAGCTCGCGCAGCGCCGCGGTCTGCATGGCGGGCGAGCGCGAGTGGCCGACGGGATGGCCGATCACCGCCAGGCGCTTCGAGCCCGTCCCCTTCATCGGACGCGTTGGCCCGGAGGCATCGCCCCTCGCGGGGGCGCAGTGGGCGAGCCCGCCACCGCTAGCACTCCGTCGGGGAGCCACCCTCCGCCTCGAGCGCCGCCTGATAGTCGGCGACCGCCTGCTGGAACTCGGCGTCGCTCTCGGTGAAGAAGTGCTCATTGCAGGTGCCGGGCTCGATCACGTAGTAGAAGAAGTCGCTGTTGGCCGGCTTGGCGGCGGCCTTGAGTGCATCGAGGCCGGGGTTGCCGATCGGGGTCGGGGGCAGCCCGGCGTTGATCCGGGTGTTATAGGGGGTGTCCGCGGCCAGCTCGCTTTCGAGCAGAGGCTCGGTGAAGTTGTCGAGCTCGTAGCGCAGGGTGGCGTCGATCCCGAGCGGGTTGGCGGCGGCAAGCCGGTTGTAGATCACCGCACTCACCAGCTTGCGCTCCTCGGGAACTGAAACCTCGCGCTCGATCATCGAGGCGATCTTGACCACGTCGTAGCCGGTCAGGTTCTTCTTCTCCGCCTGCTTGAGGTTGACCTCGGCGAAGTTCTTTTCGAAGGCGTCGAGCTGCTTTGTGACCAGGTCGTCGACCCGCCCGCGCTTTTCGACCTCGTAGGTGGCGGGGAAGAGAAAGCCCTCGAGCGAAGGTGCGTCGGCGGCCCCGTACTTCTTCAGGTTGAACTTCTTCTCGGCCTGGCTGACCGCCTTGGCGTACTTGCCCTTGAGCTTGGCCTCCTTCGCCACCTCGGCCATGCCATCGATCGTCAGCCCCTCGGGAATGGTGACCGTGGTCGTCTCGACCTCCTCGACCGGTGCCGCGACCGGCTCGGGCTCGGAGCCGCCGCCGCTGAGCAGGGCCAGCATCGCCAGCACCAGCAGCACGCCCGCCGCCGCCGCGACCAGGCGCACCCGCATCTTCGGGTCCGTGAGCACCCCGGCCACGCCTCCGCCGAGCCCGGCCAGCGCACCGGATCGGCCGTAGTCGGAGCGGGTGGAGGAGTAGTCGTCCTCCCCCGCGGCGTAGTCGTCGCCCTCGCCGTAGCCCTCATCCGAATCGTCGCCGAAACGGTGGATGGGATCGAAGTCGGGATCGGGCTCGGGCTGGGGCGCGGCGTCGAACTCGTCGGTCCGAAAGCGCATCGATGGCTCCGGCTCGGGGCGCGGGGGCTCGGGCTGGGGCGGAGTCCGGTCGACAGACGCCGGACCCGGCTCGGCTGACGCCTCGGGCTCGCGGCGTGGGGGCTCGGAGCTCGGGGCCGGGGGCTCGCCCCCCAAAGCGCCGCTGACCCGCTCCCCGAGCGAGCGGCGGCCCTCCTCGCTGCTTGCCCGGCGACGTTCCTCGCGGGCCCGGCGGCGGGCCTCGCGCTCGGCGGCGTCGAGGTCCTGCTCCCCGAGGGGATCGTCTGTCGGTTCGTGGTCGCTCATGCTCTCTCCCGGGAGGCAAGATACGACTCCAGCAGATGCGCGGCGGCAAGGCTGTCCTCGGCGGCCCTGGCTCCGGCCCGCCGGGAGGAGCCCGCCAGCGCCGTGGTCAACCGCTCGTCCCAGCTTCGCACCGGCACCTCGACCGCCTCGGCGAGCCGGTCGGCGAACTCCCGAACGAGCCGTGCCTGGCTGCCCTCGTAGCCGTCGAGGCTCAGCGGCAGACCGACGACCACCTCCCCGATCCCCAGCTCCCCGACCAACTCGGCGATCGGCTCGACCGCCGTCGGCTCGACCACGTCCAGGGGACGGACGATCGTCCCGGTGGGATCGCAGGTGGCGAGCCCGGTGCGGGCGAGGCCGTGATCGATGGCGAGGACGCGCACCGCTCAGTCGCCGTCCAGCCCGGAGGTGGCTCTCGCACGGGCCAGCTCGAGCGCCTCGTCGAGCTTTTGCGGGTTGCGTCCGCCGGCCTGCGCCAGGGTGGGGCGCCCGCCGCCGCCGCCGCCGACCACGACCGCCGCCTCGCCGACCACGTCGGCAACCGAGAAGGCCTCGCCGACGAGTCCCTCGGCCGCGACTCCCACCAGCGCGACCTTCTCACCCTCGGCGCCTCCGAAGATGACCACCGCCTCGCCGAGGCTCTGCAGGCTCCGGTTCGCGACCGCGAGCATCTCGCGTTGGTCCACCGTCTCCCCGAGCGAGCCGACCACCAGCTTCGCTGCGCCGACCTCGACCGCCTCGGCGACGAGCGCCTCGGCGCGCTCGCCGAGCTGCTTGGCACCCTGCGTGGCGCTCTGCTTCTCCAACTGCTTCAGCCGTTCCATCGCTCGCCTCGCACCGGCGATCGGGTCGGTGCGGTTCCCGAGTAGCTCCCCGGCCTCGGCGAAGCGCTCCTCCACCTCGCGGAAGTGCTCGGTGGCCGCGGGGCCGGTGATCGCCTCGATCCGTCGGACGTTGGCGGCGCTCGAGCCCTCCGAGGTGATCTTGAAGGCGCCGACCTCGGCGGTATTGGCGACGTGGGTGCCCCCGCAAAGCTCTCGCGATACCTCGGGCACCTCGACCATCCGCACCCACTCGCCGTACTTCTCGCCGAACAGCGCCATCGCCCCGAGCTCCTGCGCGCGCTCCCGAGCCATCTCCATCGCCAGCACCGGCGCGCTCCCGGCGATCCAAGCGTTGACCCGCCGCTCGATCGCGGCGATCTCCTCGGCGCCGAGGCGCTCGCCGTGGGTGAAGTCGAACCGGAGCTTGTCGGGCCGGACCGCCGAGCCCGCCTGTCGCACATGGGTCCCGAGCAGCTCACGCAGGGCCGCGTGCAACAGGTGGGTTGCGGTGTGGTTTCTCATCGTCGCCCAGCGGGTGGCGCGATCGACGCTCACCTCCACCCTGCTCCCCGGCTCCGGGGGCTCGCCCTCGATCCGGAGGGCCTGGTCGTCGCCCACCCGGTAGACCGCGACCACCTCGCGCTCGCTGCCAGCCCAGCGCAGGACACCGGCATCGGAGACCTGACCGCCACCCTCGGGATAGAGCGGGCTCTCCTCCAGCTTGAGCAGGGCTCCCCCCACTCCCTCCCCCGTGGCCTCGAACGGCGTCGCGGCGGCGACGCTGGTGACGACCTCCAGCTCCGCGTAGCCGACGAAGCGGCTCGGCGGGGCACTCGCGGCGAAGGCGATGACGGAGTCGTGGCGGTCCGCCATCGCCGCCGTACCCCCTTGGCGGGCGCGGCGGCGCTGGCCCTCCATCAGCTCCTCGAACCCCTCGTCGTCGACCTCGAGACCCTCCTCGGCCACCAGCTCCTTGGTCATCTCGTAGGGAAAGCCGTAGGTGTCGTGCAGCTCGAAGGCATCGGCGGCGTCGATCCAGGAGGTGCCTTCGCGCTTGGCCCCGGCGACCAGCCCCTCGAGCAGCGCCACCCCGCGCTCGAGTGTCCGCCCGAAGCTCTCCTCCTCGGCCCGAACCCAGCGCAGGATCGTCTCGCGCTCGCTCCGCAGGTGGGGATGGGCGTCGCCTGCCAGCTCGATCACCTCCCCGGCGAAGCGGTCGAGGTAGGGCGATTCCAGCCCGAGAACCCTCCCCTGCTGGATCGCGCGGCGCATGATCCGGCGGAGGATGTAGCCGCGCTCCTCGTTGGAGGGGACGACCCCGTCGGCGATCAGCTCGACCGCGCCGCGACTGTGGTCGGCGAGGATCCGCATCGCTCGCGTCTCCCGAGGGGAGTCCTCGTAGCCACGCCCCGAGAGCCGAGCGGCGAGGTCCACCAGCGGCTTGAACGAGTCGGTCTCATAGACCGAATCGACCCCCTGGAGGATCGCCGCCATCCGCTCGAGGCCCATGCCGGTGTCGATGTTCTTCTGCGGCAGGGGCGTGAGCGAGCCGTCGGCGGCAAGCTCGTAGGTCATGAAGACGTGGTTCCAGTACTCGAGGAAGCGGTCGTTCTCCCCGCCGGGAAGGTCGTCGGGGGAGCCGAAGTCCACCCCTCGGTCGAGGTACATCTCCGAGCAGGGACCGCAGGGACCGGTGGGGCCGGCCTGCCAGAAGTTCTCCGAGCGCGGCAGCCGCACGATCCGCCCCTCCGGCACCCCCAGCTCCCGCCAGATTTCGATCGCCTCGGTGTCGGGGCCGAGGTCGAGCTCGGGGTCTCCCTCGAACACCGTCACCCAGATATCGGCCGGATCGAAGCCGAAGCCCCCGGTCGACAGCTCCCAGCCGAAGGCGATCGCCTCCCGCTTGAAGTAGTCGCCGATGCTGAAGTTGCCGAGCATCTCGAAGAAGGTGAGGTGGCGGGCGGTGTTGCCGACCTCGCCGATGTCGGTGGTGCGGAAGCAGCGCTGGGCCGAGGTGAGACGGTTGGCCGGCGGCTCCTCCAGCCCCATGAAGTAGGGCTTCAGCGGCTGCATCCCGGCAGTGGTGAGCAGCACCGTCGGATCGTGGGAGTCGGGAACGAGCGAGGCCGAGTCCAGGCGCCTATGCTCCTGCCGCTCGAAGTAGGCCAGGAAGGTCTCGCGAATCTCCTCGGAGGTCACGACTAGATCAATGATCCCGAATGACCGTGCCCGCGTGGGCGCGCCTGACCAAGCAGGGCGCCGCACGCGGTCCCCGTGCGCAGCAGCGCCACGTGCGGGGACCGTGGGTGGTGATCCTGCGCCGTGTCGGGCGCGTCATCGGTGGGTGCGGGAATCGGGATCATTGATCCGAGGAGGCTACGCGATGGTGGCTTTGCCGATGATCCGCTCGCCGCGATAGAGGACCGCCGTCTGACCGGGCGCGGGTCGGGCGGTCGGTTCGGCCAGCTCGATCGTCGCGGTGGTCCCGGTGCCGTTCGGCCGCAGGCGGCAAGCGCGAAGCGGGGCGTGGTAGCGGAGCTTGGCCGCATCGACGGCATCGGCGCTCCGGTGAAGGGACAGCTCGGTGAGGCTGACGCGGTCGGTGAGCAGCGCCTCGCTGGGGCCGATCACGACCCTATTGGTGGCGGCGTCAGTGGAGATGACGTACTGCGGCTCCGCCGCCGCGACGCCGATCCCGCGGCGCTGGCCGACGGTGAACAGGTGATGGCCGCGGTGGCTGCCGAGCCGCTTCCCATCGAGGTCGACGATCTCTCCCTCACGCTCGCTGATGTCTCCGTGGCGATGGAGAAACGCGCGCTTGCCGACACCGCTGAGAAAGCAGAGGTCCTGGCTCTCCCGGCGATCGGCCACGCCGATGCCGCGCTCGCGAGCGAGCGCGCGAACCTCGATCTTGTCCATCTCACCAAGGGGGAAGCGGAGGCGACCAACCACCTCGGGAGAGAGGCCGGCGAGCATGTAGGTCTGATCCTTGGCCGGATCGGCGGCGGCCGCGAGCAACGGCCCCCCGGCGGTGGTGGCGACGCGCGCGTAGTGGCCGGTCGCCAGTCCGACGCAGCCGAGGCGGACGGCGAGGTCAACCATCGGCGCGATCCGAACCTCGCCGTTGCAGCGAATGCAGGGATTGGGGGTCTCCCCCGCCGCGTATCCGTCGAGGAAGGGCGCGACCACTCCGCGTGCGAACGGCTCGCGCAGGTCGACCGTGAGGTGGGGCAGGCCCATCCCGTGGGCAACCGAGCGCGCCAGCTTGACCGCGTCGGCCGAGCAGCAGCTCCGCTCGCCGTCATTGGCGGGATCCGACCAGAGCTCGAGCGTGACCGCGACCACCTCCGCTCCGTCAGCCGCCTCGATCAAGGCGGCGACGGCGCTGTCGACACCGCCGCTCATCGCCACCAGGACCCGGTCGCGGTCCCGCGGCGGCGAGGCCAGGGCGCGCTGGACATCTGCTGCTCCGGCGCAGGCGGGATCGAGCGCCATCACCGCGGCGCCGAGCGCCCGGTGGGTCGCCTCCGCGGCGAGGTCGGCCGCGTGCGCGCCGACCGGTGAGAGGCCCCCCAGCTCGGCCGCGACCGAATCCTGAGAGATTCGTGCGGCATCGAGGACCGTGGCGCTCTCGAGCAGCTCGCCGACCGCCGCGGCCGCGGCGCGGGCGGCCGCGCAGCCGGTGCCGTCGACGCTGACCGCGCCGATCGCCCCGTCCTCAAGCGCGATCGAGACGCGGATCAGATCGCCGCAGGCAGCGCCGCCGGCGCTGCCGCAGTGGCCGCCGTCGAACGCCTCGCCGAAGCGCGAGCGGTCGGACGCGTAGTAATCGAACGCCTCAGGATCCATCCCGTCCAAGTTAGAAGGTGACCCCGGCGACGGCAACCCGAGCGAGCCACCGACTCAACCCTGAGATTTGTTGCCGGGGAGACGGAGACTTGGGGGTAGGTGACGTTCCTGGACCGCAGCAGGCGGGATCGGCGGGCGGTTCCGGCGCGAAAGTTTGGCGCGCGGCTAACGCGGGAACGAGGTGACGAGCTTGCCCTTGAACAGGGCGTCGTCGACCGCCTGGCGCACGCTCTTGGGACGGCGGAAGCCGTAGGTGACCGTCGCGATCGGCTCCTCCCCGTCGCTCTTGGGCGGGGCGACCGTGACCAGGGCGGGGGTGCGGTCGACCCCGAGTCCCCCAACGCCGATGATGCGCGAGTACTCGGCGACATCGCCCTCCTTGACCTCGATCAGCTTCAGCTTCGGGTCCCCGCGGAGCCGTTCGGTGTAGCCCTTCAGCTCATCGTCGGTTAAACCCTTCGGGTCGTAGACGAACAGAACCACGAGCTTGTTGGTGTTGAGGGTATCGACCACCTCGCGGGGAAAGCCGTCGGTGGCCGCCAGATCGCCGTCGGTATCGGTCGGTGGGTCGACCGGGACCGAGGCCTCGGGCTCTGCGGACGCCGCCGACGGGTCCGGCGTCGCGGCCGGAGCGGGCGTCGGCGAAGTCGCGGCCCCGGGGGCGGGAGCCAGCTCTGCCGGCTGCTCCGCCGCTGGTGGCGTAGCCGCGGCCACCGGCTCCTCCTCGCCACCCCCGAACGGCTTCAACACGAACAACGCGAGGATCAACCCGGCGATGCCGAAGATCGCGAGCTGGACCATCGGGTTCTCGTTCAGCGCCTCGCGCATGATCAGCGGTTGATTCCCGTAGCCGGCATTGGGGAGTGGGCCCGAGCGCATGTCGTCCTCAACCGGCGGGCGCGACGCGAAACGGGCCCCAATTCGCCGGTACCGCTCGGCTGATGAACCTGTGAATACAGGTGGGAGCTTGTCGAGGCCGGCGCACGCGCCACCCCGAATTCCGGCTCCCTTGCCAATTGTGTTGGTTCACA
>JBPCOO010000144.1:0-3465 GCA_051000155.1 Solirubrobacterales bacterium
GGGTGCTGGCGACGCTACGTCGCACGCTGGAGGGCCTCAGGGGGATCGGTGCGCCCCCGACTGCCGGCGCGAGCGCGAGCGGGATCGCCGAGCGGGTGATAGCGGGCTTGCGCGGCGAGCCGTAGCCTGAGGAGGGCAGCTAGCCTCCGCCGGGTGGGAGGCACCGAGCCGGCATCCGGAGAAGGCACGGGAGCCGACGTCTGGTCCGGCTGGCCGGCCACTACGACCTCCAGATATTCCTCGAGCGTGCGGCGCTGGAGGCGCTGGTGGGCCTGCTCGAGGCCGGCCCGGAGACCCGCGTGCTCGACCTGGCGACCGGGACCGGAGGCGTCCTGCGGCAGCTGGCTACCCGTCCGGCGGCACCGGAAGATGTAGTTCGTTGCCGGTGGCCGGGCAGATCATCGGAGCCGCTCCAGCGGATTGGGCGGGTCGAGGGCGGGCCAGGCATCAGGGTCGTCGAGGTCGATGCGGGGGAGGGTCAGGATTGGGAGCCCGGTCAGCTCGCCGAGGGTTTCGTGGTTTGACCGCTCCACCGTTCCCGGCTCACCGGGCCAGGGGTTCAAGACGAGGGCCGCGATCGGGGCGGCCACCGCCTCGAGCGCCTCGACCGTGAGCAGAGTGTGGTTGATGGTTCCGAGCGAGGGGTCCGCGACAACGACCACCGGCAAAGCCAGATCGCTGATCAGATCGCGCACCAGGTAGTCGCGCCGCAGCGGGACCATCAGCCCCCCGACCCCCTCGGCGATCAGCCGGTCCGCGTCGCGAGCCGCCCTCGCCGCAACCTCGAGCAGTCGCTGGCGGTCGATCTCCTCTCCAGCCAGCTCGGCTCCGAGGTGCGGGGAGACCGGTGGTTCGTATCTGTAGGGAGCGATCTCGTCGTCGCTCTGGTAGCTGGCGGCCGCGCGACGGAGCAACTCGTGGTCGGCCTCGCCGGCCTCCCCCAGCCCGGAGACGGCCGGCTTGAACGCGCCGACCCGCAGCTCCCCTCGCACCCAGGTCCTGGCGATCACCGCGGCCACCACCGTCTTGCCGACCCCGGTGCCGGTGCCGGTGACGAAGAAGCCCTCGCCCATCGATCATCGCTCGCGAGATCCGACGAAACCCATGACTGTCAGCGGTTTCGTCAGATCTCGCCCTCGCGAGAGCAATCGGAATGCAGGCGCGAGCGTCAGTGTCTTCATCTAGGTGCCGAGCGGTGGCATGCTGTCGGCCGGCTTTCGCTCCTCGTCTTCGGGCACCGCGACGCCCTCGCCCCTCCGTCGGACCGAGATCTCTCCGCCCGGCTCGGGAGGGCCGACGGCGCGCGCCTTGCCGGAGCCGACCGCGCCCGCCTCGGCGGAACCGAGCGCCTCCGGCTCGGGCGGGTCGAGCGACCACACACCGTCGGCACCCACGGCCTCCACCACCGCGGCGATCCGCTCCGCGGCGGCGACCAGCTCACTCTCCCGGTGGGTCGCCATCACCGTCAGGCGCAGCCGCGAGGTTCCGTCGGGGACCGTCGGCGGTCGGATCGCCTGGGCGTAGATCCCCTGCTCCAGGAGGCGGTTGGAGGCGGCCACGGCGCGCTCGGGATCACCGATCCGCACCGGGATGATCTGCGCGGTCCCGCCGCCGACGCTGAGCCCGTGGGCCTCGAGCGCCGTCCGCATCAGCTTCGCGTTCTCCAGCACCCGCTCCGGCAGCGAGTTCGACTCCGAGCGCAGCAACTCAAGCGCCCGCCGGGCGGCCGCGACGCTGGCGGGGGGGAGGCCGGTGGAGAAGATCAGCGTTCGGGCCGAGTTGACAAGTAGCTCGCGGGTTGTCTCGCCGCAGATGGCGTAGGCGCCGTAGGAGCCGAGCGATTTGCCGAGGGTGCCGACGATCACGTCGACCTCGGAGGCAAGGCCGGCCGCGGCCGCGGTCCCCCGCCCGCCCGGTCCGAGCACCCCGACCGCGTGCGCGTCGTCGACCAGCAGCCTCGCTCCGTGCTTGCGGGCAAGCTCCACCAGCCAGCGGAGCTGGGCCTCATCGCCGTCCATCGAGAACAGCCCATCGGTGACGATCAGCCCCGCGCCGCCGGCGGATCTCTCCAGCGCCCAGGCCAGGTGCTCGAGATCGCGGTGGCGGTAGACGAACTTCGCCGCACCCGCCAGCCGGCAGCCATCGATGATGCTGGCGTGGTTGAGCTCGTCGGAGTAGACGACGCTGCCGCGCGGGGCGAGCGCTGCGATCAGCCCGGTGTTGGCCAGGTAGCCCGAGCCGAATAGCAGCGCCGCCTCGCGGCAGTGGAAGTCGGCGAGCTCCCGCTCGAGCCCCTCGTGGGGTTCGAGGTTGCCGGCGACCAGGCGCGAGGAGCCGGTGCCCGCCCCCCAGCGCAGCGCCGCTTGGGCCGCCGCGGAGCGGACATCGGGGTGTTCGGCCAAGCCGAGATAGTTGTTGGAGCAGAGCAGCAGCACCTCGGCCCCATCGACGCTCGCCCTCGGCCCGGTGGCGGAGCCGACCGAGCGCATTCGGCGGTGGAGCCCGGCCTCCCGAATGGCCTCCAGCCGACCCGCGTCCGTGGCCGCCGCCGGGAGCGGCGTTCGCGCCCGGGTCCCCAAAGCTGGCCCCTCGGCGGTCATGCCTTCGATCAGGCCGCCGTGCCCGGTGCCGGCGACTTCGGGTAGGCGGGGACCGTGCCCTTCTTCTTCACCACCCGGAGCTGGGTCGAGGGGTCCCAGAAGTTGGCGTCGGCCTGGCTGTCGATCAGGTCGTCGACCGGCGTCCGCGGGGATTGACCCTCCAGCCAGCCGTCGCGGTTGTCCGGTCTCGGGTTCGACCCGTTGTCAGTCTGGCGAGCGACGTTGAGGCCGTGCTCTTCGAACATTGCCCGGTCATCGGCCGGCTCCGCTCCCAACGTGGTGAGGAAGTTCCCCATCATCACCCCGTTGAGACCGGCTCGGACCGCCAAGGGCTGCAGCTCGCCGAGGTTCTCGACCCGGCCGCCGCAGAGTCGGAACAGGGCTCCGGGGATGATCAAGCGGAAGATCGCGATCCACTTGACCACCTCCCACGGGTCCATCAGCTCGCGATCGCCGAACTTGGTCCCGCTGCGGGGATTGAGCAGGTTGATCGGGACCGAGGTTGGGTCGACCTCACTCAACTCGAAGGCCATCTCCACCCGCTGTCGCCGCGATTCCCCGAGGTTCAGGATCCCGCCGACGCAAGTTTCCAGCCCTGCCTCCCTGACCGCGTCGATCGTCCGCATCCGGCCCTCGTAGCGGACGGTGGTGGTTACCTCCTCGTAGTAGGAGCGGGCGGTCTCGACGTTGTGGTGGACGCGCTGGACCCCGGCCTCCGCCAGCCGCTTGGCCCGGTTGCCGGAGATGTGGCCGATCGAGACGCAGCGCTTGAGGTTGGTGTGTTCGCTGACCAGCTTGGCGCCCTCCTCGATCTTTGCGAAGTCCCGCTTGGAGAGGCCCTGCCCCTGGGTGACCATGCAGAAGC
>JBPCOO010000157.1:0-3260 GCA_051000155.1 Solirubrobacterales bacterium
TCGTCGGGCGCCCGGTCCTCTGGGGTCTGGCGCTCGACGGCGCCGCCGGCGTCGAGCGCGTGCTCGAGATGCTACGTCTGGAGCTACGCGAGGCGATGGCACTCTGCGGGGTCGCGTCCGTGGAGGAGCTCGGGCCAGAGCTGATCGCGGGTGGCGGGTAGATCTCATGGGGACCCTTTGGAAAGCACGAGACGATGACGCTGTTGCGACGCAGCGTGGTGGTAGCTGCTTGATACCATCGCCCAAGGATGGCGATGACCCTACGTCTCAGCGACGAGCAGGCTGCGGCGCTCCGAGCGCGAGCTGAGGCCGAGAACCGCAGCATGCAGCAGGTCGCGCTCGCGGCAGTTGACCAATACCTGGTCAGCAGCGCCGACGACGAGTACACCGAGCGGCTCGCTCGGCAGGGGGCGAAAAGGTTTGCCGAGTTGCTCAGGCGCCTCGGCGAGTGACCCTCTTCCTCACCAGCGCCCAGGCGCTTTTGATCGCCGAGATCGCAACCGGGACGCCGCCCGAAGTGCGCGACATGGGGTTGCTGGAGTCGGCGATCCTGAGGCCCCGTACGACGGTGACGGGAGCGGACGCCTATCCGGAGCTGGAGGCCAAGGCCGCGGCGCTGCTTCAATCGCTGGCGCGCAACCACCCGCTGGTTGATGGCAACAAGCGGCTGGCCTGGCTCGCGACCTGGGTCTTCCTGGCCAAGAATGGGACCGAGCTGGACCCGCCCGACGACGATGAGGCCTATGGGCTGGTGATCGCCGTCGCGAACGGCGAGCTGGAGAAGATTGACGAGATCGCCGATCGGCTGCGGGCATTCGCGCGGTAGTCGCGGGCCCGAGCCCAACGCCGAAAGCCGTGGTGGTCAGCGGCGGAGCACGATCTTGCGCGACTCGGAGACCTTGCGATCGTGCCTGTCGCGGAGCACTACGCGAACCTTTCCGCGGATCTTTCCCGAGTTGCGACGATTGAGGGTCCGGCGCACCTTGCGGTTGTCGCGACTCCGCTTCGGTCGGAGCTTCAGCTTGACCGGTTTGCCGCCACGAGCCGGCTTCAGCTTCAGCCGCGAAGACTTAATCCGCACCTTCCGTTCACCGAGCTTGAGATGTCCGCGAGCCCGACCACTCGCCCGGCTACCGATCACCAGCTCGCCCTTGACGACGACCCGCTTGCCGCGCTGCTTTTGGACCTTGGGAAGGTCGAGCCGGGCGACGTTGATGAACTCGAGCGGAGCCTTGCAAAGGGTGATCGGGTCCGGTTGACGCCCGTTCGAAGCCGGAGGGAGGTAGGCATCGGCGCGGAAGCGCTGGCCGAAGCCGAGCGTTATCGGCGCTGCCTCGGGACAGGCGAGCTGATCCCTCCAGTACACCGGCTTGTGCTTCTTTGTCCGGCAGTCCCAGAAGCTCAGGTAGTAGGTGCCGGCCTGCAGCGGCTGAGTGGCAAAGCGGCCCGCCCCATCGGCGCCGAGGGTGCCTCCGATGAAGCCGCCGAAGTCGGGGTCGGGCTGCTCCAGTGAGATGCACGCCTCGGCTATCGGCTCGCCCGTCTCTGCATCCCGAACCGTGCCGGAGATCTCAGCCGCGAGGTCCAGCGCTACGTCGATCCCCGCGGTCTGGCCGCCGGGCTCCACCGTCACCCGCTTGCCCGATCCGTTGCCGCCGTGGAAGTCGGGGTAGTACTCGCGCAGGTAGCCCCGGTCGCGAGCGCAGTCTTGGACCAGGACCAGGTGATCCCCGGGCTCGACGCCCTCCAGCCGGTAACGCCCGTCGGCGTCGGTCTTGGGCGCGCGCGAAGGGTCGAGATTGAAGCCGCCGGCGCCGACGCAGACCCCCTCCAAGGGTGCGCCCGTAACCGCATCGGTCACCCGGCCGCTGATCGACCCGGTGCGGACAAGGTCGGCGTCGATACCGGTCAGCCGCTGCCCGTCCGAGAGCTGAAGGCGGGTTGCGGCCAAGAGCTCGGGAGCATTGTCGTACCACTCCGGCTCGTATTCCGGCGGGTTACGCGGGAGGTCGGACTGATCGCAGATGTTGAACTCGACCGAGTGGGTGCCCGGATCGACCTCGACGACGTAGCTCCCGTCCGCATCGGTGAGGGAAGCCGGGCCACCTGAGAAGACCCCGTTCTGCTCATCCCGATAGCTGCGGACGCAGATCCCCTCGATCGGCGCGCCGGTGGTCGCGTCGGTGACGGTGCCCTCGATCGTCGCTCCGCCGTCGGCGGCCGAAGCCGACGTGGGGATCCCCCACGCGGCGATCAGCAAGCATGCCAGTAGCCATGTCCCTGATTCCCGCACCCGCATGCAAGGGGACGTTAGGGCTCCACGGGCTCACGGTCAAGGCGGGAGCTTGGTCGCGAGAGTCGCCAGAGCTGTCGTTGATCGCTGCGGAATCTATCCCGGCAACGAATACTCGGCGTAGAAGAAGAACCAGACCTCGAGCGCGAGCACCGCGGCGACGACGCTGAGGATGACGACGCGCTCAAACGGCGGGGGCTCTGGGGCCGTGGAGGCCATCGCCGCGTCGCCCCTACCGGCGCGGGGCGGCGCTCTCGCCCCGGATCCTGCGCAGCAGCGCGTCGACGGCGGCCGGGGCGATCCCGTTGAGCCCGAGCAGGCGGACGAGCTTGGGGGCGTAGACCGCGCGATCGTCGGACTCGATCGCCGCGGCCACCTGCTCGGCGAGGACGGCCGGATCGAGCTCGTCCTCGCCCTCACGCCAGTCGGGCATCCTCTCCCATTCGTGGGCGTGGAGCTCGGTCTCGACCTCGCCGGGGTAGACCGTGGTCAGCCCGATCCGTGTCCCCGCCAGCTCGTGGCGGAGCGCCTCGGCAAGCGCGCGGTTGGCGGCCTTGGTCGCGCCGTAGACGGCGGCGTCGGGAAAGGCTCGGAGCCCGGCGCCCGAGGAGACGATGACCACGTGGCCGATTCGGCCCGAGGCGAGCATCGGATTGAGCGCGGCCCGGACCGTGTGGATGCACCCGAGGACGTTGACTCTGACCATCTGCTCGAGATCAGCGGCCTCGGCCTCGATGAACGGACCGTAGTGGGCGACCCCGGCGTTGGCGACGACCAGATCGAGCCCGCCCGCCACCTCGACCAGCTCCTCGACCGCGCGTTCGACCTCACCGCGCTCGGAGACGTCGGCGGGCAGCACGACCGGGTCTCCGGGCAACTCCGCCGCCAACGACTCGAGCTCCCCCTTGCTCCGCGCCAGCAGGCCGACTCGCGCTCCCCGGGAGGCCAACTCGGTCGCGATCGCCCG
>JBPCOO010000188.1:0-10133 GCA_051000155.1 Solirubrobacterales bacterium
TGGCCAACGGGACCGACGGCTATGAGATCGGCGAGCCCTACCGGAAGATGGGCTGGAACGCTTCTGACACCCGGCCACTCACCTTCGAGGGGGCCAAGGTCGGAGAGGATGCGCTGCTGGGACCTCGGGGCGCCGGGTTCAAGCAGTTTCTCCAGATCCTCGACGGCGGCCGGATCGGAGTTGCCGCGATGGGCGTCGGGCTCGCCCAGGGCGCCCTGGATGAGGCCATCTCCTATGCGAAAGAGCGCAATGCCTTCGGCAGGCCGATCTCCTCCTACCAGGCCATCCAGGCGAAGATCGCCGACCTCTCCGCGCAGATCGAGGCGGCGCGGCTTTTGACCTGGCGAGCGGCGATCGAGAGGGACCGGGGCGAGAGCTTCACCCTCACCGCCGCCCAGGCGAAGCTGATAACCGGTCGCCTGGCGGTACGGGCAACCGAGGAGGCGGTCCAAATTCACGGTGGCTACGGCTACATCGAGGAGTATCCGGTCTGCCGTTTCTATCGCGACGCCAAGATTCTCACCATTGGCGAGGGGACCGACGAGGTCCAGCAGATGGTGATCGCTCGTCAACTCGGCTGCTGAGCGAGCTGCCTCTCCCCTGGTTGCCGGTCGGAGCCCCGGCGACTCGCGGGCCGCCAGGCGCAGGTTTGCAGCCGCGGATGGGCGGACGAAATTGCGGACGGGTCGGCTAGTCTGGCCGAGCGAGAAGGGGAAGCACGATGACCTCCGACCAAGAGAGCAACCAGGGCTCCGGCGAGTTCGCCAAGGAGGGGCTGGCGCCCGAGGTGTCCCGCCGCGTCTCGGTGGTCCTCGACGCGGTCGAACAGGAGGCTGGCCAGCTCCGACTCGACTCCCAGACCGAGGCTCGCGAGTACCTACACGCCTCCCGAGACCGGGCCGACCAGCTCGTGGACGTCCGCCAGGAGCGGATCTCCCAACTCAGCGACGAGCTGATCGAAAAGGTAGAGGCCGTGATCTCGCGGCTGGAGGACGCGGTCCCTGTACGGGAAGGGTTCGACAACCTCGTCCGTGCCCTTGGTAGCGCCGCGGAGCGCCTCTCCCACGAGGCCGAGCGCACCCACGACGACTTCGAACCCCGGTCCTTCCACGCCGAGCTCGCCGATCGGCCACCGAGTCCCACGCCCGACCGCCCCGCGAGCAACCCCGAGACCGATAGTGCCGACGATGGGGGGCGCGAGCAGCAGACAGCCCCTCCCGCCCCCATCGAGCCGCCTTCCGGGCCGGCCCCCTCCGGCTCCGACCGGGCTCAACCCCCCGTGATCGGCCCCCCACCGGTCGCGGGCAGCGGGGCTGCGGGGGCCTCGGGCCCGCTTCCGAGGCCGACGCTTACGCAACCCTTGCCCCCCTTCCCCCCGGTCGGCAGCTCCGCTCCGCCACCGCAACCCTCACCCGAGGCCGCGCGAGCGGCCGTCGACACCTCCTCGCAGGTCGGCGCTAGCGGGATCAGGGTCGGCGACCAGGTCCCAGAGCCGAGGCCGGCAGCCGTCTCGAGCTCGAACCCCGGGGCGGGCCCCGACGCCGGCACCGTGGGAGGTTGGCGGGATCTCGACGAGGGCCGGCGGATCGCGATCCAGCTCGCCGCCCAGGGCCGAACCCGCGGGCAGGTGCGGAGCCACCTCCAGCAGCGCATGGGTATCGGCGATTTTCGCCGCATCCTCGGCGAGATCTTCGGCGCTGGCAGCGCAGACGACGCGACCGTTCCCTGGAGCGCCCAGTCGAGCGACTGAGCTCCTCCGCGCAACTAAGCGGCCTTCCGGTGCCCGATTGCCGCCGGAGGCGAACCTACACTGCCCTCCACCTACAGTTTCCGCTTGGGAGAGCGGAAAGGAGTGCCCGCATGTCGCAGCTACGTAGAAGAGAGAGCATCATCGGCGGCGCCGGGGCAGCGGACGGCAACAACCGGACGCAGGTCGAGATCGACGACGCCCTGGCCGAGCTGGACCGCTTGACGCGTCAGTTCGCCGGCGGCGTCAGCGAGCTCGGCGGCGATCTCGACCGGAACGCCCCAGCGAGAACGTCCGACCCGCTGGCCGAGGGAAGCTCCGATTCGAGTGCGGCCGAGTCGGCCCCACGCGAACCATCGAAGCCGGCGATCGCCGAGGAGCCGTCGCAGCCCTCCCCCCCGCCTCCCCGCACCCACTCCGAGCAGGAGCTGAGCTTCGGAGGCGCCAAGCTCGAGCAGGTTGCTGATCCGTTCGAGGTGCGGATGAAGGCGGCCGAGGACGAGGCCAAGCGCTACCTCGACCAGGCCAAGGGCCGTGCCGACAAGCTGGTGCAATCGATGATCGGGGCGGTCGAGCAGGAAGCCGAACAGATCCAGCATGAGGCCCAGCAACGCATCCGCGCCCGCTTCGAGCGGGCCGAGACCGAGGCCGGCCAGTACGCCGAGCGGGCACAGCGGGTCTCGGAGGAGATGGTCGCCGACCGCCAACAGCGGATCGCGGAGCTGAGCGACGGGATCACCCTCGGCGCAAGCGCGCTCACGACCGGCATGGAGGACGCCAAGCGGGTCCAGGACCAATTCGAAGGTTTCGTTCAAGCGCTCTCGAAGACGGCATCGCGAATTGCACAAGGCTCGACCCAACCGGGGTCGCATCGCCAGCCGCTTGGTAGCCTCAAAGGAGTCGAGCAGAAGAGCGCGTCCAGCTACGACCTCGTTGCGTAGTTGGTGCGGAATCCGCAAATTGCGGCGTTAGGATGAGAACCAGGTCTGACCTCGAAGACTCCACGCGAAGGCCAGGCTTCCAGCCCGGCGGGGTCAGCGCCCGCGGCTCGGGCCTGATCAAGAACACGGTGGCGAAGCAGCCTCCCGCTGCCCGACCAACTCCGCGACTCCGAGCTGGACAAGATCGACAACCCGATCGAGAGCACGCCCGGAGGCACCACCGAGGGCACCACCCCTCAGACGACCACCGGCTCGACCCAACAGACGACGACCGGGGGTGGCTGAGCCAATGAGCGCCTCCGAGGGGCGGAGCCAGCCCACCGCCGAGGAGGAGACACAGGCCCTGCGCTCACGCATCGCCCAGCTCCAGAACTCGGTGGAACAACTCGGTCGCGAGCAGCCTCGAACGGGCGGCTATGGAACGAAAGCAGGGCTCCCCCCCGTCGAGCCCTCCCCCCTCCAGCCCGGCTCGCCCTTGCCGCCTGCCGCGCGTCAGCCGCCTCCCCCGGCTCCGATCCCCGCCGTCGCCCCCACCGAACCGACCGCGGAGGTCCCTGCGCCCGAGCCGGCATTTCCGCTGACGCCTCCCCCGCCGGCCACCAGCAATGGTGAGGGTGCCTCCGCCGTCTCTGCCACGGTTGCGCAGGTGGACGCCGGACCGTTCGAGAACCTGATCGACCTCCGACACTTCGAGGAGCAGCTCGCCCAGCTAGCTGTGGTGCGCGATGTGCGCGTGCGCCGGTACGGGCACGGTCGAGCGGAGATCCAGCTCGGGGTAAGCGGGCGCTACGGCCTCGCCACCGAGCTACAACAGCACATAGATCGCCATCTAACGGTCGCCGAGGGCGCCGACGGGCGAATCACGGTCGAGCTCGAGCGAATCGAGCCCGACTACGACGACGAGGACGGCTCGTGATCGGTGCGCTCTTCAACGTGTTGGCAGCGGTGCTGATCCTCGTCGGGGTGGCCCGCTTCTTCATCGGTTTCGTTCTCGCCCCGCTGCTGGTCCTCGCGGTCGGCTACGTCGTCCTCCAGTTCGCCGGCCCCGGCAACTAGGAGAGGCAGCCACCGCATGCACACCACCCCCAACCCCTCGCACTCCCCCTACGTCACTTCGCCCCTGACCGGAGTCTCGACGATCTCGCTCGAACCCGATCCCAACATCCGAGGCGGCGATCCGGTCAACCACAGCGCCGCCCAGATGCTTCCCGAGGAGGTCTGTCGCCACTTCCGCCTGATCCCGGTCGGTTTCGACGGCAACGAGCTGACCGTCGCGATGGCCGATCCAAGCGACGCAATGGCCCAGAACGTCGCCCTCGCCCTGACCAGCGATCCGATCGAGGTCGTGCTCGCGCCGCCGCACCAGATCGAGCGCGCGATCGATCGAGTCTGGAGCGACCTCGACCACTACGGGCCGCTGATCGACCCCGATGCGTTCGGCCTCGAGACCCCGGGGGATGGCAACGGCGCCTCCGCCAGCGTGGTCGAACACGGTCGCCTCGGCGACATCCTCGTCGCCCGCGGGCAGATCTCGGAGCAGCAGCTCGAGGAGGCGCTGGAGCGTCAGCTAGCGAGCGGCAGTCGACTGGGAGAGATCCTCTACTTCGAGATGGGCCTCGCCGAGGCGGATCTCGCCGCCGCCGTGGCGGACCAACTCCGGGTACCGCTGGTCGATCTCGAGGGGATCGAGCCCCAGCCCGAGGCGCTGGAGGTGATCCCCGAGGCGCTCCAGCGCGAGGGTCGCTGCGTCCCGCTGGCAATCGACGACGAGGTGCTCTACGTGGCGATCACCGATCCCCTCGGTGATGAGACCTACGAGGCGATCCGCGAGCTCACGGACCTCCGCATCCGCACCTACATGGTCACCCGCAGCGACCTCGAGCCCCTGCTGCGTGAGATCCACCGCGAAGAGCACGTCCGCGCCGCCCGCGCCGAGCTTCTCACCCGCTTCCCCGAGGATTACGCCAACCGCGTCCTCTCCGGCAGCCAACGCATCTTCTTCATCCTCTTCCTGGTTGCCGTGCTGATCGGCTTCGTCTTGGCTCCACTGCTCACCGGGATCATCCTGGTGATCCTCTGCGTGAGCATCTACCTGCTGGCCTCGCTGTACAAGTTCAAGCTCTTCTACGACGCCTTCGGCCGGCGCCGCGAGTTCGACTTCACCCCCAAGGAGGTGGCCAGAGTCGATGACCGCGAGCTGCCCCGCTACACGATCCTCGTTCCCCTCTTCCGCGAGGCAGCGGTCGTCCCCCGCCTGATCGAGAACCTGACCAAGCTCGACTACCCGCCGTCGAAGCTGGAGATCCTGTTGCTGTGCGAAGAGGAGGACGACGCCACCATTGACGCGATCCGCAAGGCTGGCCTCTCCCCCTACTTCAAGCTGACGATCATCCCCGACTCCCAGCCGAAGACCAAGCCGATGGCCTGCAACTACGGAATCCAGCAGGCGACCGGCAAGTTCGTGGTCATCTACGACGCCGAGGATCAGCCCGATCCCGATCAGCTCAAGAAGGTGTTGATGGCTTGGGAGCGCTCGGAGGACAACGTCGTCTGCGTCCAGAGCAAGCTCAACTACTTCAACACCGACCAGAACCTCCCCACCCGCTTCTTCTCGACCGAGTACGCCCGCTGGTTCGACCTACTGTTGCCCGGCTTCGACGCCTCGGGCGCTCCGATCCCCCTCGGCGGCACTTCCAACCACTTCAACCGCGAGGCGCTGATCGAGGTTGGCGCCTGGGATCCGTTCAACGTCACCGAGGATGCCAACCTCGGCCTCCGCCTACACAAGGCCGGCTACAAGACCGTGATGTTGAACTCGACCACCCTGGAGGAGTCGCGGGGATTCAGGAATCCAGGCGGCGGAGCCGAAGATCTCGGAGCCGGCCCCTGATCGTCATCTCGTCGAAGTCGAGCTCGATCTCATAGGTGCCGTCGAGCCCGTCGAAGGCCGGCAGGCCTCGGTCACCGCCCCGAGCGTCCGATCGGTCGGAGTCCGGTCCGCCTGTCGAGTGCTGCGCTTGAGGCGGCTGAGCGTACTGCGGCGCCGAGGCGTGAGAAGGTGCCTGCCGGTAGGCAGGCCCGGGCCCCGCCTGCGGCGATGGCGACCAGACGCCCTCGCTGTCCTCTGGCGATCGGTAGCCGCCCTGGCGCCGGTCTCGATCGACGCCGTGGGGAGTCGTTCCATAGCCCGCGTCGTACCGATGTGCCGAAGGGTTCGGCGCCTGCCGGTGGGTAGAGGGGTCCGATGGTGAGGGGTGGGGGGCGTATTGCTGGGCGACCGGCGGAGGCGTCGGTGGGCGCTGAGCGTGCTGAGGGGGTGGGGGCAGACGTACTCCCGCGCCCTCGACCGGATGCTGGGAAGCCGACGTGGCGACCGGCGTGGGCGCCGAGGTTCTCACCTGCCCGCCGGGGCGCTCCCCGGTGAACATTCCGGCGACGGATCCCGGGATCGGCTGATCGGGGGGGCTCGCTCGCGAGCGCTGCTGATCTTGCTGGTGCTGCTGCTGGTCCTCGCGCTGCGGCTGACTGGCTGGGGGCTTGGACCTGGATCTGCCGAAGTGCGACCTGAGGTCGCTCTCGAGCTGCTGGGTCAGCGGGGTTCCGGGCTCGATTTCGGGCGCATCTCGAACCAGCTCCCGCTCATAGGGGATCCAGACGTGACCGGCACCGGCGGTCGCGTCCTCGAACGGGATCAGGGTTGTGCGCCCGCCGAACCGTCCCTCCTTGATCAGCAACCACTTCGGCACCCCGGTGGCAGGATCGATCCAGACGTCCTCGAGGCGACCGACGCTGGCGCCGTAGATGTCATCGACCCGTGAGCCGATCCAACCGAGTGCCTGATCCAGACTCGGCCGGTTTCCTCCACGAAGCTCGCCGGTGATCATCGATTCCCTTTCCCCGCAGGTACCGCGTGTTCGGGGCCGTCTACGGTCAGCGCAAGGTATCAGCCCATCTACCGGAACGCGTTGCCTGCGCGGCCGAGCCGCAACGCCGAACCGAATCTTCCGAGTGGCGCGGTAGCTACATTGAGGAGGGCCCAGAACCTACAATTCGGCGTACCGGCAAAACGGGGCGCAGGACACCGTTCGGTCCAAGTTTCACTGCGAAAGGAGAGGATTCTCACGATGCACGGTCCGCGGCCAGAGACGCATGTGCTGCCGGGCTCAGGTCGTCGTTCGGGGAGAGCCTTGAACCGGCTCGGTTACCCCGGCTCCCACCCGACGGGTCGATGAGCGAGTCCGACCACGGCCGCGACGAGCCTTCGGGTGAGCGCGGTCGCTGGCCGTTCGCGCGGCGCCAGCAGCCGGTGGAGGACGGCGCCGGGGATCGTGATCGCGAGATCGCCAGGCTCGACGGCGAGGTCGCCGCGCTACGCAGCTACCACATCCAGAGCGAGAAGCTCCTCAGCAAGCTGTTCGCTCGGATGGGCGAGATCGAGCGACGGCTGGATGAGGCCGGCCTACCGCCCGGGCCTCCGACGCCCGCTATTGCCGACCCAGCCTCCCAATCCAGCGCGCGGTCCGCGACTCCTGTGAAGCGACCTTCGGCAAACCCCGGCGAGCCCAGCCCCAGCGAGGGCTTCCGCGCCCAGCTCGAGGAGCTGGACCAGGTGTTGGAAGCGATCGAAGTGGCCACCACCGCGCTCCACGAGGGCCACCAGCTCCCCTTGCAACAACGGGATCCCTCCGGGAGCGAGCGTCCGAACGAGGAGGACGCCACGGCAAACGAGGAGGATGCCGGGGTGCCCGAGTAGAGCGGAGCCGCTCCGATGGTCTCCTGGCTAGGCGGGGGGAAGCGAGGAGGCCGACTCCGCCGGGCGCTCCGCCAGCTCCCCGCGGCGCGGGTCGTCCTCGGGAATGCCGAAGTGGTCGCAGAGCTCCCCCTCCTGCTCGGGAGTGAGCCCGGAAGCGGGATCGACGGCGGGTGCCGAGCGGATCAGGCTCCGGGGGTAGGCCGCCCACACCCGCTTGAAGCCGGCCGCCACCAAGTGAATCGGCAGCGCCGAGCGGCGACCCAGCCGTCCCACCCGAATCACCAGCCAGCGCGGGAGACCGTCCTCGGCGTCGACGAAGGCTCCCTCCACCCGGCCGGTAGTCGCTCCCTCGAGGTCGTCGAGCTTGTGGCCCGTCCAGCGACGGATCTCATCCAGCTCGAAGGGGACGTCGAACGTTCCGGATCGCCCGGGTCCATCGACGCGTTCCTCCTCCTCGCGTGGCTCGGCGAGCTCCTCAGGCACCGGTTTCACGCTCCAGCAGGTCGCGGGCGGCGCTGGCGGGGTCGACCTCGCGAGCGACGACGCGCTCGAGCAAGCCCGCCACCTCGGGGTCTGATTCGGCGCGCTCGGCCAGTCGGCGTCGCATCCGCGCCGCGGCCAGGCCCAACACCTCGTTGCGGAGGTTGCGGGCTCGGCGCTCGCTCAGGGTCCCCTCGGCTTCGATGTGGGCGCGATGGGAGTCGAGCGCCTCCAGCAACTCCTCGATCCCCTCCTCCTTGACCGCGTCGGTCTTGATGATCGGAACCTTCCAGCTCCCCTGCGGCCCCAGCGAGAGCGCGGTGCGCACCTCGCGCACCATGGTGTCGGTGAGCGGGTGATCGGACTTGTTGACGACGATCACGTCGGGGATCTCCATCACCCCGGCCTTGAGCGCCTGGATCGAATCTCCCGAACCCGGCATCAGGGCGAGGATGACGGTGTCGGCGTGATCAACCACGTCGATCTCCGCCTGGCCGACTCCAACCGTCTCCAGCAGGATGTCGTCCTTGCCGGCCGCATCCATCGCCAGGGCAGCCTGGAGCGAGGCCTCCGCGAGTCCACCGAGAGCTCCGCGGGAGGCCATCGAGCGGATGAACACCTCCGCGTCGAGGAAGTGCTCGGAGAGGCGGATCCGGTCCCCGAGGAGAGCGCCGCGGGTGAACGGGCTCGAGGGATCGATCGAGAGCACGCCCACCTTGCGATCGCGCGAGCGCAGGAGCTTTGTCAGGGCGCCGATGAGGGTGCTCTTGCCGACGCCCGGAGGCCCGGTGAGTCCAACGATCCTGGCACCGCCGGTGCGCGGGAAGACCTCGCCCACCAGCCTCGCGCCCTCGGGATCGCCGTTTTCGATCAGGGAGATGGTCCGCGCGAGGGCTCGTTTGTCACCCGCGACCAGCTTCTCCAGCAACTCCTCGGTGGTCTGCATGAGACGGTTGATGATGGCAGGGTGGGGGCGTTGGAGCGTATCTCGATGGGTGATCGCATCCCTGGATTCGGACCGGGACCCGTCGCGGATACGGCACCCGCGGCAACCCTATGATCTGCGCCGATGGGTGCTCCGGCCATCGAGAAGCAAGACGATTCCGCTGTGGTCGGGCGGGAGTCGGGCTCCCCGACGGGGGCCTCACCCCCCGAGCGCTACCGGCTGGCGGTGACGCTTGCGTTCATCCACCGAAACGGCATGATGCGCCGCAAGTACGCTCGCCTGCTCGGCCGCTACCTGCGCCATCGCTACCTCTCGACCTCCGGACGACGGATGCGCACCGACGGCATGGTCTTCCTCGGACCGGACCTCCAGCTTCAGGTGGGACGCGACGCCGGGCTCCGCTTCGGCCGCTTCGCCTGGATCGGCCACGGCACCAAGATCCGCTGTCACGAGGGTGAGGTGGAGATCGGCGCCAAGACGGTGATGGGACAGGAGTGCACGATCAGCGCCTACCGCTCGGTGCGTATCGGTCCCGAGTGCGTGATCGCCGACCGGGCGATGTTCATCGACTTCGACCACGTCGTCGTCGACCCCGAGACGCCGGTGCGACAGCAGGGGCTTTACATGCGCGAGGTCCGGGTTGGGGCCAACGTCTGGATCGGCTACAATGCCCAGATCCTGCGGGGGGTGACGATCGGCGACAACGCGATCATCGGCTCCAACGCGGTGGTGACCCGCGACATCCCCGCCAACGCGGTCGCGGTCGGCTGCCCGGCGCGGGTGGTGCGGATGCGTCCCCGGCCCGAACGCCTGCGCTGGCCCGATCCGGTCGAGCCGAGCGAGTACGGGCCCGCCGGGCCCCGCTGAGGTCGGGGACCGTTCGCGACTCAGTCGCGGTAACAGGTCCAGCCGTAGTGGCCCTCCTTCTTGTCGAAGACGTCGAAGCCCTTGCCCTCCTTGCTGCACCGGCCGAAGAAGCTCCTGTAATCGCCGGTGTTGAATTAGGTCGAAACGGGGCCGTCAATTGGTCCTTTCCGGCACCAACGAGGTCGTCGCCAACACGCGTGAGAGCTATCTGTTCGCCTGGGAGACCGAGGGGAAGTCGGACGGCGGCAACGAGGAGTGGTGGTCCTACCGCCACGACGAGCGCAACACCGCCCGTTACGGCACCGACACGCGGCCACCGGGCGTGATCAGGAAGGCGAAGGTGTCCAAGACCGGCTCCAAGCTCCGATTCGATGCCCCCGGGGACGATTGGTACGCGGG
>JBPCOO010000204.1:0-2549 GCA_051000155.1 Solirubrobacterales bacterium
AGCGCACAACCGAGGACGTCGTAGCCGGGGCCGAGGTTGCCCGAGGTCGCGGGAACCCTGACGCTGCGGTGGCGCAAGGCCGGCGCCCCCTAGCTCGCCGAGCCCGCCGGCTCGCCGCCCGGTCGCCACTTGATCGAGCACCCCACCGGCTCGGTTTCGGCCGGGTCGGGCGCCTCGCCGCTGAGAACCGACTCGACTGCCCCCCGCAGCCAGAGCGCCCGCTGGGAGGGGTCTTGATGATCGCCGTCGGCGGCTCCCCGGTAGCTGAGACGCCGATCCCCGTCCAGCACGAAGAGGTCCGGGGTCACCCGCGCTCCCCACTCGCTCGCGACGGCCTGGTCGGCATCGTGGAGGTAGGGCATCGGCCAATCCTCGCTCTCGACCCGCTCCCGCATCCGCTCGGGTGAGTCCGCGGGGTAGCGGTCGGCGTCGTTGGAGTTGATCGCGATGATCTCGACCCCCGCGTCGCGATACTCACGGGCGACCTCGCAGATGCGATCGTGCCAGGCGAGGGCGTAAGGACAGTGGTTGCAGGTCCAGACGACGACCGTCGCCTGCGCCTCCCCCGGCTCGGGCAGCTCGACCAACTCGCCGGCGGTGTCCGCCAGCTCGAAGTGCGGTGCCTCGTCGCCGATCTCCAGTGCCTGCTCCTCAACCATCCGCTCCTCCTCCGATCGCTTCCCTCAGCGCGTCACCGACGTCGCCCGGGTCGGGCAGTGCCGAGATCCTGCCGTCTCGAAGATGGTAGACGCGACAGGTGAGCCCGCTCGGACGATCGCCGGGAGGCTGCACGTCCGTCCCCTCCACCCGGATCGTCGGTGAGCCGACGAAGCCCAGCCGCTCGACGTCGCCGTCGGTCTCGACCGGGACCAGACGGATGCTCCGTGGATCGAGACCCACCGCCGCCATCTGCTCGCGGAGCTCGCTCAGGGCCCGCTCCCACGATGGGCACCCCTCCCACCAGAGGAACTCGACGCGGACGCTGCGGGTCGGCGCTCCCACCGGCACGCGCTACCAGTCTTCGGTGACCAGATGGGAGGCGTCGCCCATGACGCCTCGCGCCAGCACCGACCCCGCGGCAACCTCGGCGCCGGGCAGCAGGACCGACTCCTTCACCCGGGCGCCCTCGCCGATCTTGGTGTTGGGGCCGATCACCAATGGACCGACCAGGCTCGCACCGGCCGCGACCTCGACCCCTTCGCCGAACAGGATCGGGCCCTCAACCTCGATGTCGTCGGGAAAGTCGATCCCCGACGGCGGCTCGCCCTCCTCGCAGAAGGTTCCGGGGCCGAAGTCGACCTTGACCGTGCCGCGGACCGCGTCGAGGTTGCCGTTGATGTATTCGGGAAGCGTCCCGATGTCGTTCCAGTAGCTGTCGATCTCATGGACGTGGAAGGGAACGTCGCCGTCGAGCAGCGCCGGGAACAGGTCGTTGGCGAAGTCGAGTGGATGGGTGTCAGGGAAGTAGTCGAAGATCGAGGCGTCGAAGGCGTAGATCATGCAGTTGGCCAGGTCGGAGAGCTCCTCGCCGGGATCGGGCTTTTCCTGGAAACCCTCGACCCTGCCCTCGTCCGAGGTGACGATCACGCCGTACTGGCTGACGTCGTGGATCCGCTTGACGCCCAGGGTGGCCACGCCGTCATTATGTCGGTGGGCCTCGACCAGTGCGCTCAGATCGACATCGGTGAGAGCGTCTCCCGCCAGGACCAGGAAGGTATCGTCGTCACCACCGCGGAGGAAGTCGGCGACGCCGCGAACCCCGCCGGCGGTGCCCAAGAGCTCCTCCTCGTAGTGGTAGTTCATCTCCACCCCGTAGTCGGCACCATCGCCGAGGTGGCCACGAACGACGTCGGGGAACCAGTGCAGATTGGCGGCAACCTCCTCCACCCCGTGGGCCGCCGCAAGCCGGACCAGGTGCTCGACGATCGGTCGGTTGACGACCGGTACGACCGGCTTGGGAATCTCCCAGGTGATCGGTCGCAATCGCGTTCCGAGCCCCGCTGCCATCACCATCGCCCTCATCGGCCGCTCAACTCCTCAGCCCCGCTGGGGGGCATCGACCGGGGTCGCGGTGTTGGCACGAGGGCATTCATGACGAACGACCGCGGCGGTTTCCCGGCGCGATCGAGATCCGCACGATAGTCGAGGGCGAGCCGAAGTCGTGGTCAGGGTCGACCGAGCTGCTCCTTGAGCTGCTCGATCACGGCCACGGGGGTGGGATCGGCGCCGGCCCGGGTAGCCAGCTCGAGCGAGAGCAGGTCTCCCAGCATCACCGCCCAAAGCAGCCGCTCGGTCCGCGTCTCGCCCTCGGTTTCCACCCCGATCACGGCCCGGGCCTTGGATTCGATCAGCTCCGAGGTCAGCGCGACTCGCTGGGCCTCGCGCGGGTGCTGGTCGCTATCGGTGAGGAAGATCGCGCTGTAGGCGCCCTCGTCCCCGCCCTCCCAGCCGACGATCTCGTTGTGATCCATCTCCGGCAGGGTGTGGGAGAAGGCCGGCAACTTGGCGTTCTCGTTGATCTGGCACTTCCAGCGGTAGGCGACCGGAGC
>JBPCOO010000247.1:0-2536 GCA_051000155.1 Solirubrobacterales bacterium
GACGATCTGACCGGGAATAGCCAGGCACACGGTTTAGCTCTCTCTCCTCGCTCTGTCGTTGGTCAACGACATGGAACGGACCTTATAGCACCCGCTCTGCGCGCCCGGTAAGTGGCGACCGCACGTACGCCAGTGCACGGATCAACGCCGCGGAATGGATCTCCTGACCTCGCCGCGGCTGCGCCTCGGCCTCCGTTCTGTGCTCACCGCGGCCGGCGGCGCGGTCTTCGGGGTGGTGGCGGGCGCGACGCTCGCGGTGGCCGGCGCCCCACTGGGGGCGATCGGCGCTTTTCTCGGGCGGTCGGTATGGTTCGTAGACTGGTGCGTTCGGCGTGCTGGCCGGCAAAGCCGCATACGAGGGGAGGTGATGGCAGTGGGCGAGCTTGAGACGTTGTGGGCCCTCGAGGAGCTCCGGTTCGTGCCCGTCGACATGCTCCCGGTCAAGGCAGGGCTCACGCCCATCACTGAGTGCGCATGACCGATCCGATCCTCTCAACCCTGCCGAAGAACTTCCTGCGGCCCTGCCTGCTGCTGTTGCTCCGCGAGCAGCCGGCGCACGGCTACGAGCTGCTCGAACGCATGCAGACGTTCGGCTTAGAGGGCTCGGATCCCGGCGGTCTGTACCGGTCGCTGCGCAAGCTCGAGGGCGAGGGGCTGGTGCGCTCGGCCTGGGAGCCCTCCAGCTTCGGTCCCGCCCGACGCATCTACGAGATCACGCGCGCCGGCATGGAGGAACTGCACGAGCGGGCCAAGGGCCTGGTCGAGGCGCGTGGGACACTCGACTCCTTCCTCGGTCGCTACGAAGAGTTGGTCGCGCTGCGGCGGGCCGAGGCGCCTGCGCCGGCCGCGGGCTGAGCCTGAGGCGGACCAACCGAAGCCGGCCCCGGTCGCGCGCGCCAAAGCGAGCGACGCTGACGAGGCCGGGCTCGCGAGAAACGGCTCCGCCGGACCGAGCGGACCGATAGCGTTGCCCGATGCTGACGCTCGGAATCGCACTCATGGCCGCGTCCATCGTCGTCGGGGTCATCACACTGGCGTCAGTCGCCCTGCTGTCCTCGGCGGCGCGCTCGGCGGGCAGGCGCGCTCGCACGGCGGTGACCCGCTCCGATAGGAAGGGCGCCCCGTCCTACCACGAGCTGTTCGGGTCGGCGGAGCCGGACGTGCGCTCGCACCCGTGGGAGGCCGGGGAGCCGCCGCGCTGGGTCCTCGCGCTGACGGTCCTCTCCGGGGGCGGCCTCGTGCTCGGACTGCTCCTCGTGATGATCCCCTCGATCCTCTGAGCCCCGGGCGGGGTCCCCCGGCGGACCCGAGTCTCCACGCCGATCGGCGCGATCCCTGTCTGCTCGCCTGACCCCGTCGCGCGCCGCTGAGCCTTGATCCAGTTCCAGGCTCAGCCCGGGGACGCTCGCAGCGTCTCCCCGATGCGGTCGAACAGCGGGGCGAGCGCGGCGAAGCGCTCTGCCGGCAGGGTCTGGAAGACGAGCGTGAGCAGCGTCTGACCGCGGAAGAGGAAGTACTGCGCGTGGGCTCCCCGCTGGCCGCTGGCGGGGTCCGGGTACGTGTAGAGGTACAGGTATCCAGGCAGTCCGCCGAGGGTCACCTGCTTGGGCGGGCGAAGCAACTTGTGCTTTCCGGCACGTACGAGGGTGTCGCTGACCTCCTTCGCCGAGTCGAGATTCTCCGGCCCGATCTCGACCCCGAGGTCGGCCGTCCGCACCAGCATCGAGGCGCCGTCGCCCTCGGCGAGCAGCGCCACCGCAGGATCGGCCGCGGCGACGCGCCGCCAGCCGGGTGGATGCGAGATCGAGATCCTACGCGCCGGGTCTTCGAACGCGACGAGGTCGTCCGCAACGCGGTCGTCCGCCGCCTGAGCGGGTGGACCGGGCGGCGCCGGCGAGATGACCTCGCGCCCGATCATCATCGCGGCCACGCCGACCAGGATGACCGCCGCGGCGCCCGCCGCCACCCATCTGCGCCGGACGGTGGGCCTGGGGCCACCGCGAGCCTCAGCCGCCACCGCGGGGACCCTTCGGGCGTAGTAGTACGTCTACGTCTTCTACCTGCGTGTCGTTTCCTGATCCCACAGCGCGCGGCGTTTCCCGGGCGCCCGAGGCCGCCCCGCGCCCGCCGTGGCGGGCACCGCCGCCGTGGCGGGCACCGACTCGTCCTGCTGGTGGGCCCCGATCAGGCCGAAGATGACCGCCACGGCACCGGTGAACAGGTGGAAGAAGTTGTCGAACGCCAAGGACGAGTTGATCGAGATGAGCTGCAGGTAGTTGAGGAACCCGAGCAGAGCGGCGACCACGTAGAAGAGCCCGACGCCGATGAGCACCCCCTGGGTGACGGTCACGTCCCTGACCCGCGATGCGACGATCAGGCCCAGGCCGATCGCGAGGTGCACGATGTTGTGGAAGATGTTCAGGTCGAATAAGCCCAGGAAGCTGTCGTTCGTGTTCAAGACGACGGGGCCGGTGAAGCCCGTCTCCACGAAGCCGATCAGGCCGGCCGCCAGATAGCCCAGCCCGATCGCGAGCGC
>JBPCOO010000264.1:0-9053 GCA_051000155.1 Solirubrobacterales bacterium
GAGTCCACCGAATCGCGCACGCGTTGATGTCGGGGCCCGGAGGGCCCTCTTTTGTGCCCAGCAGCGGTTGTGTCGAGTCGTCAGCGGCGCATCCCATAGCAACCGTTTCTACCAGTCGAGCGAAAAATGGCACGTAGCTTCCCCATCGAAAAGACCCGCAGCATCGGGATCATGGCGCACATCGACGCCGGGAAGACCACCACCACCGAGCGGATTCTCTACTACACCGGCCGCACCCACAAGATGGGTGAGGTCCACGACGGTGGCGCCGTCATGGGCTGGATGGAGCAGGAGCCGGGGCGCGGGATCACCATCACCTCGGCTGCCACCGCCTGCGAGTGGGACGAGCACCGCATCAACATCATCGACACGCCGGGCCACGTCGACTTCACCGTCGAGGTCGAGCGCTCGCTGCGCGTGCTCGACGGCGCCGTCGCCGTGTTCGACTCCGTCGCCGGCGTCGAGCCCCAGTCCGAGACGGTCTGGCGCCAGGCCGACCGCTACCAGGTCCCTCGCATCGCCTACATCAACAAGATGGACCGCACGGGCGCCGACTTCTTCTACTCGGTCCAGACGATGATCGACCGGCTTGGCGCCAAGCCACTGCCGGTCCAGCTGCCGATCGGCCAGGAGGCCGAGTTCGAGGGCGTCGTCGACCTGATCGAGATGAACGCCATCCGCTACCTCGACGAGCTGGGCAAGGAGTTCGAGGTCATCGACATTCCGGCCGAGCTGGCCGACAAGGCCGAGGAGTACCGCACGGCGCTGGTCGAGGCCTGCGCCGACTCCGACGATGAGCTGATGGAGCTCTACCTCGCCGAGGAGGAGATCCCCACCGAGCGGATCGTGGATGCGCTGCGCGCGGCCACCCAGTCGCTCTCTATCACCCCGGTGCTGCTCGGATCGAGCTTCAAGAACAAGGGCGTGCAGCCGCTGCTCGACGCGATCGTGGCCCTGCTGCCCTCGCCGCTGGACGTGCCGCCCGTCAAGGGCCTGGTCGGCGGGGGCGACGAGCCTGACGAGGCCGACCGCCCGGCCGACGACTCCGGCCCCTTTGCCGCGCTGGCCTTCAAGGTCATGGCAGACCCCTTCGTCGGCAAGGTCACGTTCTTCCGTGTCTACTCGGGCACGCTCGAGGCCGGCAGCCGCGTGCTCAACGCCACCACCGGCAAGACCGAGCGCATCGGCCGCCTGCTCATGATGCACGCCAACCACCGCGAGGAGATCGAGACCGCGTACGCGGGCGACATCGTCGCCGGCGTGGGCCTCAAGCAGACCGGAACCGGCGACTCGCTGTGTGCCCCCGACCAGCCGATCGTCCTGGAGACGATGGACTTCCCGGACCCGGTGATCGCCGTCGCCATCGAGCCGAAGACCAAGGCCGACCAGGAGAAGCTGGGCCAGAGCCTGGCCCGCCTGGCCGAAGAGGACCCGACCTTTCAGGTCGAGACCGACGAGGAGACCGGCCAGACCCTGATCCACGGGATGGGCGAGCTGCACCTCGAGGTCATCGTCGACCGGCTCCTGCGCGAGTTCAAGGTCGGGGCCAACGTCGGCCGCCCCCAGGTCGCCTACCGCGAGACGATCCGCAAGCGCGTCGAGAGCGTGCACGGCAAGTTCGTCCGCCAGACGGGCGGTCGCGGCCAGTACGGCCACGTGGTGATCAACCTCGAACCCGCCCCCGAGGAAGGCTTCGAGTTCATCAACAAGATCAAGGGCGGCGTGATCCCCACCGAGTACATCTCGTCGATCCAGGCGGGCATCTTCGAGGCGCTGCAGAACGGCGTCAAGGCCGGCTACCCGGCGGTCGATGTCCGCGTCGAGCTGATCGACGGCTCCTTCCACGACGTCGACTCCTCGGAGATGGCGTTCAAGATCGCGGGCTCGATGGCCCTGCAGGAGGGCGCGCGCAAGGCGAGCCCGGTCTTGCTGGAGCCCGTCATGGCCGTCGAGGTCGTCACGCCCGAGGAGTTCCTCGGCGACGTGATCGGTGACCTCTCACGGCGCCGCGGCCGGGTCCAGGGCCAGGAGCAGCGTGGCAACGCGCTCGTCGTCGACGCGACGGTGCCCCTCGGCGAGATGTTCGGCTACGCGACCGACCTGCGCTCCTCCACCCAGGGGCGCGCGACCTACACCATGCAGTTCGAGCGCTACGAAGAGGTGCCTTCGAGCATCGCGGACGAGATCGTCCAGACGCGATCGGGCGAGCCGGTGGGCGCCGCGTGACACGGCCGGACGCGCAGGACACCCGCGCGTCCATCGGGCTATATTCCACGGGTTCGCGCTGACAGGGCGCCACCCGAAACCGCAGAAATCGACTGGGCAAAGAGGAGACCATGGCGAAAGAAAAGTTTGAGCGCGACAAGCCGCACGTCAACGTCGGCACGATCGGACACATCGATCACGGCAAGACGACCCTGACCGCGGCGATCACCACCACGCTGGCCGCCAAGGGCGGCAGCGAGGCCAAGAGCTTCGCTGAGATCGACAACGCTCCGGAGGAAAGGGAGCGCGGGATCACGATCGCGACCTCCCACGTCGAGTACGAGACCGACAACCGCCACTATGCGCACGTCGACTGCCCCGGCCACGCCGACTACGTGAAGAACATGATCACCGGCGCCGCGCAGATGGACGGCGCGATCCTCGTGGTCTCCGCGGCCGATGGCCCGATGCCTCAGACGCGTGAGCACATCCTGCTGGCCCGCCAGGTCAACGTGCCCTACATCGTCGTCTTCCTCAACAAGGTCGACCAGGTCGACGACGATGAGCTGCTCGAGCTCGTCGAGGTCGAGGTCCGCGATCTGCTCAGCGAGTACGACTACCCGGGCGACGACGTCACCGTGATCAAGGGATCGGCGCTGAAGGCGCTGGAGGGCGACGAGTCGGCCCAGGCCGCGATCCTCGAGCTCGCCCAGGCGCTGGACGACTACATCCCCGAGCCCGTCCGCGAGCTCGACAAGCCCTTCCTGATGCCGGTCGAGGACGTCTTCTCGATCACCGGCCGCGGCACCGTCGCCACGGGCCGCGTCGAGCAGGGCCAGGTCAAGACCGGTGAGGAGGTCGAGATCGTCGGCATCAAGGAGAAGGTCGAGACCACCACGGTCACCGGCGTCGAGATGTTCCGCAAGCTCCTCGACGAGGGGCGGGCCGGCGACAACATCGGCGCGTTGCTGCGCGGTGTCAAGCGGGAGGACATCTTCCGCGGCCAGGTGCTGTGCAAGCCGGGCTCGATCACTCCCCACACGAAGTTCAGGTCGGAGGTGTACGTCCTCAAGAAGGAAGAGGGCGGCCGCCACACGGCGTTCTTCACGGGCTACCGCCCGCAGTTCTACTTCCGGACCACGGACGTGACCGGTGTCGCCAACCTCCCCGAGGGGACGGAGATGGTGATGCCCGGTGACAACGTCGAGATGACGGTGGAGCTCATCCAGCCCATCGCCATGGACCAGGGCCTGCGCTTCGTGATCCGCGAGGGCGGCCGCACGGTCGGGTCGGGCGTCGTCACCGAGATCATCGAGTAGGCCCTCAGGGCCAGTGGGGTGGGCCATGCGGCCCACCCCGACCGCCTGGACCGGCAAGGAGCCGGCGGCGGGTTTGGCAGACACATACGATGGGGTGTTCTGGCCCCGCCTCATGGGGCCTCGGACCCTGCTGTGCCCAAGAAAACCGTAGACCGACCCCCGGACGAACAGAGACGAGCTTTCCGTGGCGATCACCGCCAACAAGATCCGAATCCGACTCAAGGCATACGACCACGACGCCATCGACAAGGCGGCGCGTGAGATCGTGGAGACGGCCGAGCGCACCGGCGCCTCGGTGTCCGGTCCGGTACCCCTGCCCACGGAGAAGAACGTCTACTGCGTGATCCGCAGCCCGTTCAAGGACAAGGACTCCCGCGAGCACTTCGAGATCCGCACCCACAAGCGGCTCATCGACATCCATCAGCCCACGCCGAAGACGATCGACTCCCTGCAGCGCCTCGACGCGCTGCCCGCCGGCGTCGACATCGAGATCCGGCTGTAGGTCCCGCCGTGCCCGCGATCATCGGAACCAAGGTCGGCATGACCCAGCTGTTCGAAGAAGACGGCTCCGTGGTCCCCGTCACCGTCATCGAGGCCGGCCCCTGCCCGGTCACCGCGGTGCGCAAGCCCGACCGCGACGGCTACTCGGCCGTGCAGCTGGCCTGGGGCAAGGTCAAGGCCCGCAAGCTCAACCGGCCGGAGCTCGGCCACCTCGAGCGAGCCGGCGCCGAGCCGCACAAGCACCTCGTCGAGTTCCGCGACCTCGAGGGCGAGCACCAGATCGGCACAAGCATCACCGTCGAGTCCTTCGAGGCCGGCCAGCGCGTCAGCGTCTCCGGCACGAGCAAGGGCAAGGGCTTCGCCGGCACGATCAAGCGGCACAACTTCAAGCGCGGCCCCGCCAGCCACGGCTCGCACAACGTACGGGCCCCGGGCTCGATCGGCGCCGCCGCCGATCCCGCCCGTGTCTTTCCCGGCCAGAAGATGCCTGGCCAGATGGGCAACAAGCGCCGGACCCAGCCCGGGCTGCGCCTCGTCCGCGTGGACGCCGATCGCAACCTGCTCATGGTCGAAGGCTCGGTCCCCGGGGCCGCGGGCGGCGTGCTGGAGGTGCGTGGCTGATGGCTTCCCTCACGGTCCTCGGCAAGAAGTCCACGGAGAATGCGCCGGATGAGGTGTTCGGCCAGCCCTTCCACGAGTCGCTGGTGTGGGAAACCGCCCGCGCGGATCTCGCCGCCCGTCGGCGGGTCACCGCCTCGACGCTGACCCGCGGGGAGGTCGCGATGACCACGGCCAAGGCGTGGCGCCAGAAGGGCACCGGCCGCGCCCGCGTCGGTGCCCTGTCAAGCCCCCAGCGCACCGGCGGTGGCGTCGCTTTCGGTCCCCGGCCCGACCGCAACTACAAGCTCAAGGTCAACCGCAAGGCCCGTCGCAAGGCCCTGCGCAGTGTCCTGTCGGTCCACGCCGAGCGCGGCAGCCTGGCCGTCCCCGAGGACGGCCAGCTCACCGAGCCCTCGAACAAGGCGGCCGCCGCCCTGCTCGACGGCTGGGACGCTGCGCGCCCGACGCTGGTGCTGCTGGACGTCGACCAGGTCGCGGCGCTCAAGAGCTTCCGCAACCTCGCCCGCGTCCGCGTGCTGCCGGCCTCGGCGGCCGACGTGGCCGACGTGCTCGGCGCCGCCTCGCTGATCGTGGCCCGCTCGTGCCTGGAGCCGCTGGCCCAGCGGGCCGCCGGGGAGACGTCGGCATGAGGTCCCGCGACGTGATCATCGAGCCGGTCATTTCGGAGAAGAGCTACGCCCTGATGGCCGACGGCAAGTACACCTTCCGCGTCCATCCCGACGCACACAAGACGCAGATCGCGCAGGCGGTCTCCGATGTCTTCAGCGTCGGCGTGGTCGCGGTGCGCACCTCGTCGGTGCCGTCGAAGCCCAAGCGCCGCGGCGTCACCCGCGGCCGCACGCGCTCGTGGAAGAAGGCGGTCGTCCAGCTCGTGCCCGGTGACCGGATCGAGATCTTCGAAGGCGCACAGGTGGAGGGCTAGACGACATGGCGATCAAGAAGACCAAGCCGACCAGCCCCGGGCAGCGCTTTACGACCTACCCCCAGCACGAGCAGGTCACCGAGACCGAGCCCTACAAGCCCCTGACCGAGGGCATCACCAAGAGCGGTGGGCGCAACGCCAAGGGCCGCATCACCTCCCGCCACCGCGGCGGCGGGGCCAAACGGCGGTACCGCAAGATCGACTTCAAGCGCCTCAAGGACGGGATCAGCGCTCGCGTCGCCTCGATCGAGTACGACCCCAACCGCACCTGCTACATCGCCCTGCTCAACTACGCCGACGGCGAGAAGCGCTACATCCTGGCCCCCGCCCGGCTGAAGGTAGGCGACGAGGTCGAGTCCGGCCCCGGCGCCGACATCCGCCCCGGCAACTGCCAGCAGCTCAAGCGCATGCCGACCGGCACGATCGTGCACAACGTCGAGCTCACCGCCGGCCGCGGTGGACAGCTCGGCCGCGCTGCCGGCACCGCGATCCAGCTCGTGGCCAAGGACAACGACTACGTCACGGTGCGCCTGCCCTCCTCGGAGGTCCGGATGGTTCGCGCGGAGTGCCGCGCCACCGTCGGCGCGCTGTCCAACGCCGAACACCAGAACGTGACCGTGGGCAAGGCCGGCCGCCGCCGCCACAAGGGCACCCGCCCTCAGACGCGCGGCGTCGCCATGAACCCCGTCGACCACCCCCACGGCGGCGGCGAGGCCCACAAGACCCCGGGCGGTCATCCCGTGACCCCGTGGGGCAAGCCCACCCTCGGCTACCGGACCCGCAAGAAGCGCAAGGGTTCCGACGCCATGATCGTCCGCGGCCGCCGCCGCGGCAAGAAGAAGCGGTAGGAGGAGCGATGGGACGATCAACCAAGAAGGGGCCGTTCGTCGAAGAGCGGTTGCTGCAGCGGATCGAGAAGATGAACGAGGCCGGCGAGAAGCACATGATCAAGACCTGGTCGCGTGCCTCCCAGGTGTTCCCCGAGATGGTCGGCCACACGATCGCCGTGCACGATGGCCGCAAGCACGTGCCGGTGTTTGTCACCGAGTCCATGGTCGGACACCGCCTCGGCGAGTTTGCCCCCACCCGGACCTTCCGCGGCCACGCGGGCTCCGACAAGACCGCGCGGATGCGCTGATGATTGACGACACCACAGACGAAACTCCCGAGGACGAGACCGCCCCGCAGGGCGCCGAGCCCGATGCATCGGCTACGTCGACCGCCTCCCAGGCGGGCGACGAGGCCATCGACGTCGAGGAGGCCGAGAAGGTCGACGCCCCGGATGAGTCCGACGGCGAGGAGGACGACGGCGGCGAGGCGGACGGCGCCGATGACAACGTCGACGACGGCGATTCGGACGACGACGACGCTGACGAAGCTGGCGACGCCGAGGAGTCCGAGGACGCGGACGACTCCGAGGACGAGGATGCGGCCGACGACGGCGATGAGGCCGACACCGAGGACGAGGCCGACGACGGCGACAAGGAGGCAAAGGCAAAGGCGAAGGCCAAGGAGGCCTCCAAGCCCCGCCGCCGCTCCCGCGCGAGCGGCGAAGGGGCCAAGCGCACCCCGCGCCGCCGCGACCAGCACGACCTCCCCGTGGTCCGCGCCAAGGCCCGCTTCGTGCGCAGCTCGCCCCGCAAGGCCCGCCTTGTCGCCGACCAGATCCGCGGCCGGGGCGTGGAAGACGCCAAGGCCATGCTGACCTTCTCGCCCAAGGGCGTGGCCGAAGCCTTCGGCAAGCTCCTGGACTCAGCGGTCGCCAACGCCGAGAGCGATCATGACCTGATCGCCGACGAGCTGAAGATCGGCGAGATCGCCGTCGACGAGGGACCGACGATCAAGCGCTATCGTCCCCGCGCCCGTGGCCGTGCCACGCCGATCCACAAGCGCACGAGCCACCTGTCCATCGGGCTGATCCCGGACGAAGACGAGTAGAGAGGCTCACCGCAATGGGACAGAAAATCCACCCCGAGGGCTTCCGCGTCGGCTACATCCACGACTGGAAGTCCAACTGGTTCAACGAGCGCGAGTTCTCCGACTACCTCATGGAGGATGTCCGCATCCGTGACCACATCGAGACCAAGCTCGCCCACGCGGGCCTCTCGGACATCACGATCGTCAAGAACTCCACCGAGGTCGTCGTCGACATCCACACCGCCCGTCCGGGCATCGTCATCGGCAAGGCCGGCAGCGAGGTCGATGCGCTCCGCAAGGAGCTGCACAAGATGACCAACAAGGCCGTCAAGGTGAACATCCGCGAGATCAAGCGGCCCGAGCTCGACGCGACCCTGGTCGCCCAGTCGATCGCCGAGCAGCTGCAGAACCGCGTCGCCTTCCGCCGCGCCATGAAGCGTGCCCTCACGTCCGCCATGCGCTCCGGCGCCAAGGGCGTCAAGGTCCAGGTGTCCGGCCGCCTCGGCGGCGCCGAGATGGCCCGCACCGAGGGCTACTCCGATGGCCGCGTCCCGCTGCACACCCTGCGCGCCGACATCGACTACGGCTTCGTCGAGGCCAAGACTACGACCGGCCGGATCGGCGTCAAGTGCTGGATCAACAAGGGCGAGGTCATGCCCGAGGGGTTCCGCGCCGAGACCGAGGAGGACCAGCTCGGTCCGCCCCCGGGCCGGAGGGGTGGGCGTCGCTAGATGTTGATGCCCAAGCGGGTCAAGTACCGCAAACACCACCGAGGCCGGATGCGCGGCAACTCCACGGGCCACGTGGAAGTCGCCTTTGGGACCTACGGGCTCAAGGCACTCGAGCGCGGATGGATCACCAACCGCCAGATCGAGGCGGCTCGCGTCGCGATGACGCGAAAGATCCGCCGCGGCGGCAAGGTCTGGATCACGATCTTCCCGGACAAGAGCTTCACGTCCAAGCCGGCCGAGACCCGCATGGGTTCGGGCAAGGGCAACCCGGAGGGCTGGGTCGCCGTGGTCAAGCCCGGACGGGTGATGTTCGAGCTCGCCGGGGTCGACGAGGAACTCGCCCGCGAGGCGATGCGCGTCGCCGGCCACAAGCTGCCCATCAAGACGAAGTTCGTGGTGCGCGAGGGGGCAGAGTGAACGCCGCCGCCGTCCACGCCCTCGAGGATGACGACCTGGTCCAGGCCGTCATCGATGCCCGCGAGGAATCCTTCAACCTGCGCTTCCAGCACGCCACCGGCGAGCTGGAGAACACCTCCCGCCTGCGCGCCGTCAAGCGCGACATCGCCCGCCTGTACACGGTGGCACGCGAGCGCGGAATCGACCTGGAACGTGAGCTGAAATCGTGATCGACGACGACGAGACAACCGACGTGGCCGGCCAGGTGGCCGATCAGGACGACGGCGGCGAACCTGCCGGCGACGCGCCGCCGGAGGCCGAAGCCGCCGAGACCCCCGCCGAGGAGGCAGGAGCCGGCACCGCCGACGACGCTGCCGACGACCAGAGCGCCGAGCCGCCGGCAGCCGATGCCCCCGAGGCAGACGTGGGTCGCGACACGCC
>JBPCOO010000320.1:0-10997 GCA_051000155.1 Solirubrobacterales bacterium
AATCGACCGCCCAGGACATCCTCGAGGTGACCAAGATCGATCCCAACACCCGGATCGGCGACCTCACCGAGGACGAGGTCAGCAGCCTGCGCAACTCGATCGAGGAGGTTCAGGTGGAGGGAGACCTCCGCCGGGATCGCTCCCAGAACATCAAGCGCCTGATGGAGATCGGCTCATACCGCGGCCTCCGTCACCGCCGCGGCCTCCCGGTCAACGGCCAGCGCACCAAGACCAACGCCCGCACCCGCAAGGGCCCGCGCCGGATGAGCATCGCGGGCAAGAAGAAGGTCTAGCGGCCTCCCCCAGAGCAAGGATCACGAACTAGATGCCACAGCCAAAGAAGGGTCAGAAGAAGCGCCGCGCACGTAAGAACGTGCCGCTCGGCCAGGCCCACATCAAAACCAGCTTCAACAACACCATCGTCACCCTGACCGATCCCCAGGGCAACGTCGTCGCTTGGGAATCCGCCGGTTCGGCCGGGTTCAAGGGCTCGCGCAAGTCGACGCCGTTCGCCGCCCAGGTGACCGCCGACAACGCCGCCCGCAAGGGCCTCGAGCACGGGATGGAACGGGTCGAGGTGCTGGCCAAGGGCGCGGGCTCGGGTCGCGAGACGGCGATCCGGGCGCTGCAGGCCGCCGGTCTCAACGTCACCGGGGTCAAGGACGTCACCCCCCAAGCTCACAACGGCGTCCGCCTGAAGAAGCGGCGGAGGGTCTAGGCATGGCTCGCGATACTTCCCCCCAGTGCAAGCAGTGCCGCCGCGAGGGCCAGAAGCTCTTTCTGAAGGGCGAGCGCTGCCTCACCGACAAGTGCGGAGTGGAGCGCCGCTCCTACCCGCCGGGCGAGCACGGTCGCGGTCGCATGCGCGCCTCCGAGTACCGCAACCAGCTTCGCGAGAAGCAGAAGGCCCGCCGCTACTACCAGGTGCTGGAGAAGCAGTTCCGCAGCTACTACGACAAGGCCTCCCGCCAGGAGGGCGTCACCGGCGAGAACCTCCTCCGCCTGCTCGAGCGACGCTTCGACAACGTCCTCGTCCGGCTCGGCTTCGCCGCCTCCCGCCGGCAGGCCCGTCAGCTCGTCGGCCACGGCCACTGGCAGATCAACGGACGCCGGGTCGACATCCCCAGCTACCAGGTCAAGCCCGAGGACATCATCTCGATCAAGTCGGGCTCGACCGCCGATCCCGCAGTGCGGTCGGCCACCGAACTTATCTCCACCGTGCCCCCCTGGCTGCAAGCCGATCACGATGCGCTCACCGCCAAGGTGCTGCGCCTCCCTTCCCGGGACGAGATCGACGCGCCAGTGGAGGAGCAGCTCATCGTTGAGCTGTACTCCAAGTAGGGCTCCCGAAAAGCCGCGACGGAAAGGTCAATTGCCATGACAACTCTGCCTGAGTTCCAAGAACCCACCATCAGCGCCGACGACGAGTCGGAGAGCTACGGGACGTACACGATCGAGCCCCTCGACAAGGGCTTCGGCTACACCTACGGCAACAGCCTTCGTCGAGTCCTGCTCTCCTCGCTCGGGGGTGCGGCGGTCAAGAGCGTCCGGATCGAGGGCGTCGCCCACGAGTTCTCCAACATCGACGGGGTCAAAGAGGACGTCACCGACATCGTCTTGAACCTCAAGGACATCGTCGTGCGGATGCACACCGATGCCGACGAGGTCGAGATCCCGCTGGTCGCCAGCGGTCCCGGTGAGATCACCGCCGCCGATATCGACCTCCCCTCCGGAGTCGAGATCCTCAACGGCGACGCGCCGATCGCGACGCTCGAGAAGAAGACCAAGCTGGAGATGTATCTGACCGTCGGCAAGGGTCGCGGCTACTCTCCCGCCGAGGACAACAAGTCCGAGGATCAGGCGATCGGCGTGATCCCGATCGATTCGATCTTCTCACCGATTCGCCGCGCCGCCTACCGAGTGGAGTCCGCCCGCGTCGGCCAGCGCACCGACTTCGACAAGCTGGTGATCGACGTCGAGACCGATGGCTCGCTCGAGCCCGGCGCCGCCCTGCGGGAGGCCGCCGAGGTGATGATCAAGAGCCTGGCGATCTTCGCCGATCCCGAGCGGGTCGAGGAGCTGCGCCAGAGCGCCGCCAACGGCGCCGGTCGCCTCGACGCGCTCGAGGGGGACGGCGTGGCCGCCGCCTCCCAGGGAGATGACCGGTTGATCGAGGAGCTCGAGATCGGCGTCCGCGCCTACAACTGCCTCAAGCGGGCGGGGGTGCAGACGATCGGCGAGCTAACCGCGAAGTCGCGTTCGGAGCTGACCGCGATCCCGAACTTCGGCGAGCGCTCGATCGAGGAGGTCGTCGAGGCTCTCACCCAGCTCGGACTGAGCCTCCGCCAGGATCAGTGAGCCGATGCGCCACCGCAGAAATCGTCACAAGCTCAGCCGGGATGCCTCGCATCGCAAGGCGCTGCTGGGGAACCTCTCCAAGCAACTGATCACCCACGAGCGCATCCGCACCTCCCAGGCCAAGGCGAAGGCGGTCAAGCCCGAGGTCGAGAAGATGATCACGCTCGCGCGCCGCGGCGATCTCCACGCCCGCCGCCAGCTTCTCAGCCGGCTCGGTCAGGACAAGTTCATCGTCCACAAGCTGGTCGAGGAGATCGCTCCCCGCTACGACGAGCGGCCCGGCGGCTACACCCGCATCGTCAAGCTCGGCCCGCGCCGCTCGGATTCGACCGAGATGGTCTTCTTGGAGCTGGTTTAGGGATCCGGGGGCCCGGCGCGCCCGGAGCTCGCTCTCCTTTCACGCTCCCCGGGCAGGGAAAACGCTCGTTTCCGCCCTCGAAGCGCCGGGAAACGCCGGGAACCTCCCTCCCGATCGCTCGTCTCAGCCGAACCTTACCCAGAGGGTAAGTTTCCCCGTGCCGGCCCTCATGCGGTCGGGGTTCCCGCTGTTCTGGCGCTGAGGAGCTCGACGATTCGTGCGATTACCCAGGCGGGCTCTTGGGTCAACTGGCGCCAGGTGATCGCCAGCACCGCGTAGCCCCGAGTCTGCAGCAGCGCCCACTTTCGGCGGTCCTGTTCGAACGCGCGACGATCACCATGGAATGCGTAGCCGTCGAACTCGACCACCAGGCGCTGCCTGGGCCAGTGAGCATCGACCTCGAAGCCGCCCGCTTGAGCGTTGAGCAGTGGGCGCTCGAGCCCGGCCTCCCGAATCAGTTGGACGAGCATGCGCTCGGCGCGCGATCGAGAGAAGCCGCGGTCCACATCCGTCCGCAGTAGGCTTCCCAAGCGTCGAAGTCCCGGATGACCGGGGTAGCGGGTGCCGATGGTGCGCAGAGCCGCATCGGTGACCAGTTGTCGCGACCGCAGTTCGTCCAGGGCACGCTCTAGAGCGCCGAGGTCGAGATCCACGGCGAGGTCGAGCATCGTCCGGAGTGAGCTGGTGAGCGGGATGTTCCCTGCGGTGCAGACGTCGGCGTCGGACAACGGCGAGCAGTGCACCTGAATCCCTTCCCGCGGGCGCCGCCAGGTGTCCGTTGTGACTTCGACGTGGGGGATGAGGCGCGGCAGCAATCCGAAAGCCCACGCCGCGCTCCGAGTCGAGACGACGGTGCGCCCCCGCACGGCAAGGACCGCGGCCAGCAGCTCCGCCGGTGGTGTCAGGGTCGCGTGCCCAACGAGGTAGACGCCGCGATGTACGCGGTGAAGGCTGTGGCGCCTATGTCGGCCCGAGGCGCTTCGGTAGCTGATGCCCAGCTCCAGAAGCTGCTTGGTGCGAACCAATCCCTCCTGCCGCCTTGCACAAACTGCCAGCGCCTCGCCAGGATCGCCGGTCGCCGCCAGAACGGCGGCAACGTCCACCTCTTCCGGCCAACCCCACCGAACCTTACCCAGCGGGTAAGTTTTGGCGTATCCGTATTGATGGGACTGGGGTTTCCGACGATTCCCTTGAGGTGCCATGCCCCCCTAATCCCGCGGCGAGGGATCATGCCCCCGGCGACCCCCGGCGACCCCCGGCGACCCCCGGTGCGCGACCACGCGGCTGGCCTCCCCGCTCGGACGACCCGCGCGAGTCGAATCGACGAGCGCGGCTAGCCTCCGCGACGATGACCACCTATCGCCTCGAGATCGCCTACGACGGCGCCCGCTTCAGCGGATGGGCCAAGCAGGAGGGCGAGCCGACGATCCAGGCGGAGCTGGAGGCAGCGCTGGCCCAACTCTTCGGCGGGCCGACGCCGCTGACGGTGGCCGGAAGGACCGACGCCGGGGTGCACGCGCTCGCCCAGGTCGCGAGCTTTGATGCCGCCAAGGTGCCACCTCCGGACCTGCGCCGGGCGCTGAACGCGCTCACGCCTCCCCAGATCGCGATTATGGCCGCCGAGCCGGTCGCCGACGGCTTCAACGCGCGCCGGGACGCTCTCTCCCGCCGCTACCGCTACCGGCTGCTCGCCGCCACGGTCGCCGACCCCTTCGAGCACCGACGCGCCCTCCACTATCCCTATCAGCTCGATCGCAACGCCCTCGACGCCTGCGCGGAGGCAATCGTCGGCACCCACGACTTCACCGCCTTCACCCCGACCGAAACCCGGCACGTCCGCTTCGAGCGCGAGGTGTTCGAGGCACGCTGGGAGGGCAAGGCTCCGGGGCTGATCACCTTCGAGATCGAGGCGGACGCGTTCATGCGGAGCATGGTCAGGGTGGTGGTGGGGACGATGCTCGAGGTCGCCTCGGGCAAGCGATCGGTCGAGGGGTTCCGGCGCCTGCTGGAGGGTAGACCGCGGCCGGAAGCGGGAGAGACGGCCTCCCCCTACGGTCTCTACCTGATCGCGGTTCGCTACTGAGTTGCCGGCTCTCGGCGCCGCGGCAGCACGTTGGCGGGTCCGTCCATCCACACCCGGACCGAGTCGCCGGGGTGCCAGGCGGGGAAGCTCAGCCGGCGGGATCGGATAGTGGTTCCCGATGGCAGCTCCACGTCCAGCACCTGGTCGTGGCCGTAGAAGGTGCGACCGGTGATCCGGGCTTCGAGGGTCGGGGCGCTGGTCGCCGGTCGACCGGCGGCGACGGCGATCGTCTCGGGTCGCACCAGCACGTCCACCTCGCCCTCGAGCGCGGTTCGCGAGTGGAAGCTTCCCAGCTCGCAGCTCACCCGGCCCTTGCTGACCTCGCCCGGAATCACGTCAATGTCGCCGAGAAAACCCGCCACCCAATGGGTAGCCGGGCTCGAGTACACCTCCTCGGGGCTGCCGACCTGCTCGATCCGCCCGTCGTGCATCATCGCCACTCGGTCGGCGAGGCTGAGGGCCTCCTCCTGGTCGTGGGTGACGAACAGTGCGGTGACCTTTGCCTCGCGCAGAATCCGCCTGACCTCCCCGCGTAGCCGCTCCCTGAGGCTGGCATCGAGGTTGGAGAAGGGCTCGTCCAAGAGCACCAGATCGGGTCCGGGGGCGAGCGCCCGCGCCAGGGCCACCCGCTGCTGCTCCCCGCCGGACAGCTCGTGGACCGAGCGGCGCGCGTAGTCGCCCAGGCCTACCAGCTCCAGCGCCCGCTGCACCCGCTCGGGGTCGGCTCTGCGACCGATCGCGTAGGCGACGTTGCCGGCGACATCCAGATGTGGGAAGAGGGCGAAGTCTTGAAACACCATCCCGATCCGCCTCCGCTCCGGCGCGACATGCGTCTCGCCATCGTCGTTGAGGACCCGGTCGCCGACGGCGATGCGACCGCCGTCGGGCCGCTCCAGTCCCGCCAGCATCCGCAGGGTGGTGGTCTTGCCGCAACCGCTGGGACCGAGGAGGGCGACGATCTCCCCGGTTCCGACCCGGAGCCGGACGTCGTCTACGGCGCGCTCTCCACCGAAGGACTTGCTCAACCCCTGGATCGAGACCGCGCGCCCGTCGCCGGCATTCTCGTCGGTGCTCATCTCGCGTTCGGATCTCACAATCCCGGCCCCCGAAAGCGTTTCATGCGCGCGGCTCCCCCCGCCCGGTCAGCCACCACAGCGGCGGCGCGGCGACGGCAAGCAGCAGCAGGGAGGGAATCGCGGCGGACTCGAAGAATCCGAGGCGCGCCTGCTGCCAGATGTCCATCGCCAGGGTCTCGAATCCGATCGGCGCCAGAAGCAGCGTCGCCGGCAGCTCCTTGAGCGCGTGGAGGAAGACTAGGGCGGCACCGGCGGCGATCCCTCCGGCCACCAGCGGCGTCGTCACCGTCCGGAACACCTCCACCGGCCCGCGACCCATTCCCCGAGCCGCCTCCTCAAATCGCGGCGGCACCTGCAGCAGGGAGGAGCCGACCGCGCCGATCGCCAGCGGCAGGTAGTGGATGGTCAGGGCGAAGATCAACATCGCCAGAGTCTGGTACAGGGGCAGCGCCACCCGGGTGCCGAAGAAGACCAACGCAAGGGCGACGACGATCCCCGGCAGGGCGTAGCCGGCGTAGCCGAGGCGCTCGATCGCCGCCGTCAGCCGCCCGGGATAGCGGACGGCCAAAATTGCGACCACGGTCGCCGCGACCGCAGCCACCGCCGCCGCGCCCGCCGCCGCCGCCAGCGAGTTGCCGGCGGTGGATGCGAGCTCTCCCGCCTCCAACCCGGTGCCGAGGCCCTTGGATGCCCACCACACCAGCACCCCAACCGGTAGCACCAGCGCCAACAGCGCGACCACCGAGCAGAAGCCGAGCGCCGGCAGGCGCCAGCGCCCGAGCGGGACCGGGGGGGCGGGACGCGCGGCGCCGGGGCCCGTACGGTGGTAATTGACCGATCCTCGCACCCAGCTATAGCCGGCGAGCAGGGCGAGGACGATCATCACCAACAGGAAGCCGAGGGCCGCGGCGCCGGTACGGTCGAAGCTCGACTGGTAGTTGATGTAGATCTCCCGGGTGAACGAATCGAAGCGGAGGATGGAGACGGCGCCGAAGTCGCTGATCACATATAGCGCCACCAGCAGGGCTCCGCTTCCGATCGCGGGGATGAGCTGGGGCAGGATCACCGAGCCGAACACCTGGCGCCGTGTGCGACCCATCGAGCGCGCCGCGTCCTCGAGCTGCGGGTCGATCCGCTGGAGGGCGGCGCGCACGCTCAGCAGCACCAGCGGATAGGTGAACAGGCTCAGTACCAGCCAGGCGCCGGGGAAGCCGTATATGGACGGTACTCGTTCGACCCCCAGCAGATCGGCGGCGACGCCCGAGGGCCCGAGCGCCGAGACGATCAGGTAGGCGCCGATGTAGCTTGGGATCACCAGCGGCAGCGCGGTCAGCGTCGCCCACAGACGCGGCGCCGGCAGATCGGTGCGGGTGGTGAGCCAGGCCAGTGGAACGCCGATCGCGACCGCGGTCGCGGTGACCGCCGCGACCAGTCCGGCGGTCCGGATTATGAGGCCGACCGTGCGGGAGTCGGCGATCGTCCGGATGGCGGTGGAGGTCTCTCCGGCTACGACGACCACCAGGTAGATGGCGGGAATCGCAGCGGCCAGCGCGATCAGAGCTCCCGCGATCAGCAGGCCGAGCGGCGGGCGACGACGCCCGAGCATCGTCTCGCCCAGCCCGACCCCGGGGGAGCCGATCCCCACCCGGTTGCGGACCGTCGTCGCGGGCCCGCTCACCGCTGCCCCGGTCGTCGAGGTAGGCGGGCCCTGGCGCAACCCTGCGCGCCCGCTCGAACGTTCGTCGCCGCGGCTATAGCGCCCCCGTCTCCCGCATCAGCGCGAGCGTTCCTTCGAGGTCGTCGAGCCGTCCGAGGTCGATTCCCGGCGCTGGAATCCTCCGGATCGGGACCAGCTCGGGATCCGGCTCGAGCCCGTCGATCAATGGGTACTCCTTGGTCTCATCGACGAAGTACTGCTGGGCGTCGCGTGAGAGCAGGTACTCGATGAAGTCGAGCGCCGCCTGCTTGTCGTCGGAGCTTTGGAGGATGCCCACCCCGGCGACGTTGATCAGCGACCCGAGGCCCTCGGGCGGGAAGTAGACCTCGACCGGATAGTCCGGTCCCAGCTCCGCCTGCGCCTGGGCGACGTAGTAGTGGTTGACGAGGCCGACATCGATCTCCCCGTTGGCGATCGCGTCGCGAACGGCCGTGTTGTTCTCATAAGCCTGGGTGTCGTTGGCGACCATTCCCTCGAGCCACTCGCGGGCGACGTCCTCTCCCAACTCCTCGCGGACCGCGGTGACGTAGGCCTGGAGCGATGCGTTCGCCGGCGCCCAGCCCACCCGGCCGGTCCACTCGGGCTCGACCAGAGCGAGCGGGGAGTCGGGCAGCTCGGCGCGCTCGACCTCGGGGCCGTAGGCGATCACGCGGGCGCGACCGGTCACCCCGACCCAGGTGCCGTCCTCCGCCCGCAGCTCCTCGGGAACGCGGTTGAGAATCCGCCTCGGCAGCGGTTCGAGCAGGTCGCGGTCATCGAGTGCGCCGAGGGCCCCCGCATCCTGGGAGAAGAAGACGTCGGCGGGCGAGTTGTCACCTTCCTCGACGATGGTCGATGCCAGCGGCGCGCTATCGCCGTAGCGGACCTCGGTTTCGGCGTCGGCGTCGGCGATCACCGGACCGACCAGCTCTTCGTCGCGACCGGAGTAGACGGTCAGCTCGGCGTCGCCGGTGACCTCGGCTTCCCCATCGCCGTCGTCGGAGCCGCAGGCGGCGAGCAGCAGCACGGACGCCCCGAGGGTGAGCAGGGTGGCGAGTAGTCGGAGGGGATGGGGGCTAATTCTCACTTGGCAGTGTTCCTTTCAGCGGTGATGCTTGAGCTTCATGTCTCTGCGCCGAGGCTTCTCAGCGGAACCCTGGCATTAGGGAACCCTAACTGGTTCCGTATTAGGGCGCCCTAACAGTCGCGGACCGAACGACGAGCCGCGTCCACCGCCGCCGCGCAGCGAGCGCCGTCGTCGATGGTGGCCACCGGTCTCCCCCGGCCGAGGCAGGCGTTGGCGAAGGCGTCCAGTGCCAACTGGAAGCTCGGCTGGATCGCCGTATGGGCGAGGCCCAAGCTGAGCAGCGGCTGGCCGGCGAACCGCTGGGCCCGACCCCAGATCCGCCGCTCCGCGGAAGCGGTCAGCTCGCTGGGTCGGCCCGGGTGAACCCCTGCAGCCGAGCGTCCGCCTTGCGACGGACCGCGGAGCGCACGATCGGTGTCCAGCCGAGCAGCAGGCCAACGGGCCCCAGCGCCTGGCGCGCCCAGCGATGGAAGTCGAACCGGTCGCGATGCTCGCGGATCAGCCCGTCGCGGAAGCGGAAGTCGGCCATGATGTCGTTGACGACGGGACGTCCGGTCTCGGTGAAGGCGTAGTGCGCCCGCCAGTGCGCCGAGCCGCGCTCGGCGCCCGCCTCGTGCTCGAGCAGTTCGATCCGCAGATCGCCGGGGGCCGAGGTGAGCATCCGCCACATCGCCTTCGCCCGCTCGCCGTGCAGCTCGGGGAAGACCGGATCGGAGAAGGAGACATCGGGCGCATAGCAAGCGGCCATCGTCTCGCCATCGCCCTCGTCGAAGGCTCTGTAGAAGCGCTCGATCAAGGCCACGTTGGACTCGCCGGCCATCCGCCTCAGCCTTCCTTCCGCCCGCCGGCGTCGCCCTCGTCATCTCGCAGTGAGGGCCCGGCCTCGATCAGCCCGAGCTGGCTCAGCATCGTCGCCGAGTCGAAGTAGACGCGCTCGCAGACCAGCCGCTCCTCGTCGAAGATGAAGAAGGCGGTCATCCGGCAGCTGAAGTCCTTCCCCGTCGCGGGGATCCCGCGCAGCGGACCCGTGTGGGTGCCCCTCAGTTCGAACTCGACGATCACCGCGTCATCGGCGTGGTGGAGGGCGATCAGCTCGTTGCGCTGGTCGGGGAAAGCCGTCCTCGTATCGACGAAGTAGCCGCGCACTTCCTCCTCGCCGTCGAAAACCTCTCCGGTCGGGATGATCTCGTAGCGGGGATGGCCGAAGGTCTCGATCGTCGCCTCGTAGTCGTGCTCGTTCTCCGACTGCATGTGCTCGCGGACCAGCGCTTCGCGGTGTCGTCTGAGTTTCTCCGTGTCGCTCACCGCGCGGCCTCCTTGTCTCGGGGCTGGTCCTGGGTCTCGCTCGCCGACGCCTGCAGCCGGGCGGGCGTCCGCGGATCGTGGCTGGGAGCGACCACGACGCGGTGGCGCTCGCAGAGCTCGCGCAGGAGCGCCGTCGAGTGTCGATGGGCGCGAGCGTCCTGGGCGACGCCGTCAACCGTCCCCGCGAACAGCGCCTCCCGTGAGTAGGCCGCGTCTCCGGTCAATAGGACGAGATGATCCGGGCGCTCGACCACCACCGAGAGATGGCCCCTGGTGTGGCCGGGTGTCGGCAGCAGTCGTACGGCACCGTCGTCGGTCAGGGGGAGGCTAGCCTCGAAGCCCTCCCAGGGATCAGCGGTGAACTCGACGGTTCGGGGCGCGAGCCAGTCCGGGTAGTGGCGGTTGAGATAGCCGTTGACGGGCCCGGTGCGGGCGAAGGCCATCGATGCCTCGGTTGCGCTGATCAGGATCTCCGCCCCGCGGAAGTGACCCAGCCCGCCCGCGTGGTCCCCGTGCATGTGGGTCATCACCACTTGACGCACATCGCCGGGTTCGACGTCGAGCCCGCGGAGCTGCGGGCCGATCTCCTGCTCCGGGGCCACCCAGCGACGCTCGCTGGTGCGGACGAAAGGATGCCAGCGAGGCTGGTAGGCGGGGTCGTTGGCGTGAGCGCTCTCGCCGGTATCGACGACGATCGCCCCGTCGGGGTGGCGGATCAGGAACGCGGTGATCGGCAGCCGGGGCGCCCAGTTGCGGTCGGCGAGGATGTCGGCGACACGTACGGGTCGCGGCTCGAATCGCGGTTCGAGATGCCGCGTCTTGATCTGCACCTCGCCAGTCTGGATCGCGACTACCTGGACCACGTCGGGAACCTAACACAACAGTCCTTGTCTTTGTGGTACCCGGTACCAACGGCCACCCACCGCGGGGCCGACACGTGCCTAACCAACTTCACGGAAGCGGGGGCCGGCTACGAGCGCGCCGCCGCGAGAGCGTGCGCGACGCAACGAGGCGTGAACTCCGCGTCGAACGGC
>JBPCOO010000021.1:0-4929 GCA_051000155.1 Solirubrobacterales bacterium
GGAAGCACGTTCGACTTGCGATCGAGGGTCGGGTAGCCGGGACGATTGGCCTCGACCCCGTGGTTGTTGGGGTACTGGCCGGTGATCGTGGTCGCCCTGGAGGGACAGCACTGGGGGGTGGAGACGATCGCATCGGTAAAGGTCGTGCCGTCGGACTGCAACATGCGGGTGGTCAGCGGCATCACCCCGGCTTCGAAGGAGTCGAGGGTCTGATCGTCGGTGGTGATCATGACCACGTTGGGCCGGCGCTCCTTGGCCGCGACGGCGGCCGGCGCCAGGGCAGCCGCGACGGCGGCCAGCGCGCCGAGGAGGACCAGCGTGCGAACCAGGCGCCGGGTCACGTTCGCGTCGAGGAAGCCCACGCGGAGGGATTCTAGTGTCGCGGCTGCTCCTCCCACTCCACCCGTCACCCCGCCGACTACCCTCCACTCCATGGCCTGGACGCAGACCGAGTCGCTGAGCTTCGCGGCCCGGCACGAGGAAGGGGATGAGGAGTGCGCCGAGCGCATCCTCGACCAGCTCGAGGACCAGCGCCTGAGGCTCGAGGATCGATTCGAGCTGGTGCCCGGCGAGATCACGATCGTCATCCACCCGAGCTCCGCCTGGCTCGCGGCTGCCCATCCGTTCCTTCCGCTGATCCGGCTTGCGGCCGCGCCTAGCGCCCGTCGCTACCTCGCCGGGTGGATCAGCCGGGAAGAGCTGCATACGCTTAACGATCGGGCGCTCGAGCGGCGGGCCGCGGGTCCGGACTCCCTGCGAGCGCTGCGTGGGACCGCCGATCGACTCTATGCCCAGCTCGTGCTCGCGGCCAACGTCCCGCCGATTCCCCCGCCGTGGGGTCCGCGGAGCCTGCTCCGCTACCTCCAGTGGGCCTGGCTGGTGGAGGGCGGTGCCCAGTACTTCTCCGGCAGCGTGCCGAGCTTCCGCCCGGCCGTGACCCGACGCCTCGCCGAGGGTCCCGAGCCGGCGTTTCCGCCGGCGGCGCGCGACGCGATCATCCTCGGCGGCACCGTGTTCGACCTGCTCGACCGGGCGGTCGGTCGTCACGCCTGCGAGCTGTTGGCCTCACGCCTGCGCAAGGATGGCGCGATCCCGGCGCTGGAGGTCGCCTTCGGGGTGGACGCGGAAGTGATCGAAGCCCAGTGGCGCAAGCACCTGCGAGCCCTGCGCACGGTGGGTTGAGGCAGAGGGCCGTCGGCTTAACCCAAACAGCGAGCCCGGGCGGCGTGGCCCCCGCCCACCGCTGCCGGATCAACGGGCGAGAACCAAAAAGCCCGCCAGCGCGCCGAAGACAAGCAGCGCCGCGAGTAGCCCGGCGGCGACCTTGAAGGAGACGCCATGGCCGAAGTTGACCTCCGAGCCATCGAGATCGGATGCCTCCGACCACTCCTCGTCTATCTCGGCCAAGAGCTCCCTGGCTGCCGTCTCGCCGCTTGCGGGCACGAGCACGTCCCGCGGTCCCGCCGCGAGGAAATCGGGCACGTCGAAGCCCCCCGTCCGGCGCAACATGCTCGGGATCCCCTGCTCCAACAGGACCCCGGAGATCAGCTCCGACTCGCTCAGGTTGCGCCCAACGGCGACTCGGATCAGCCGTCCGCGCGTGTAGCTCGGGTTGATCTTCCGCGCCAGGGCGTGGCCCGGGCCCTCGGCGCCCTGCTCGCCTCCGGCTCCGATCACCAGCGGCATCCCGCAGCTATCGCAGAAGCGCTCGCTCGCAGCGTGGCGGAGGCCACAGTGGGGACAACTGAGCGGAGCCTCAGTCGACGACAAGCTCGACCCCTTCGACGCCGCCGTCGCGAAGGAGGAAGCCGCGCACCTCAGGTGAGTCGGGATCGGCGAGCGAGCAGATCAGATAGGCGGGATCCGGCCACAGCTCCGCCAGGTTGATGTCGGTCTGGGACGGGTATGCCTCGCTGGCTGGGTGGGAGTGATAGATGCCGACCAGCTCCTCGCCACCCTCCTCGATCGCCTCCATCAGCTTGAACTGGTCCATCGGATGGACGCTGTAGCGGAGCGGGCTCTCCTCGGCGTTGCGGGTGCGGTGGGCGGCGAGCATGCGCTCGCCCTCGCCGCTGATCAGCCCGCAGCACTCGTTGGGAAGATCCTCGCGAGCGTGGGCGATGATCTCGTCGATGACCGCTTGGGCGACTCTCATCAGGTGAGGAAGGCTAGACCACCCGCCTCGCACCCCGAGCGGGTGGCGAGCCCTTCGCCGGGTAGGCGATGGGGCAGCCGCTGGCGCGCGTCATTCCACCGGCTGAGGCGTCAGCTCGGTGATCCGCTCGGCCTGATCGAGGTAGCGGGGGTCTTCAGTCTCGAGGTAGACGAGCCCGAGCAACGCGTTCGGGCGTGGGTCCCGGGGCGCCAGCTCGACCGCCTCGATGAGGCTGGCGATCGCGGCCTCCCGGTCTCCAGCGAGCCTCTGGACGGAGCCAAGCTGTACCCACGGCCTCGAATCCAGCGGCATCAGCCGGGCGGCAGCGGCCGCGGCGGAAGCGGCAGCGGCATAGTCATCGTCGGCGGCCCGCTCGCGGCTCTCGGCGAGCGCCCGCTCGCCGGCTACGAAGGAGCCCGCCAGTAGCACCGACAGCGTGCCGACCAGAGCTGCCCCGACTAGCCCGGCCCTGCCGATCCCCTGGGCGGCCTCCCCCCCAGCCGGCGACGGATCCCGGCTCGAGGTAGCCCGCCCGACCAACAATCCGATGACGGTGACGAGGAGCCCCATCACGGCGGGGATCTCCCAGAGCCAGTCCAAAGCGACGCCCACCATTCCGGCAGCGAGTATCGCGCCACAGATCGCGACCTCTCCGCTGTGATCGCCGTAGGTCCTCCGAGCGGTCGCGACCACGGCCGCGCCGAACAATGCGAGGATCGCAGCGAGGCCGAGCGGACCAAGCTCGGCCAGCGACTCGAAATACAAGGAGTGGGCATCGCGGATCGGCCTGCCGACCTTGCCGTTCTGGGTGGCAAAGTAGGTGAACGCGCCGGCGCCGATCCCGTGCACGGGCTCGCTCGCGACCGCGTCCACGGCCGTCTCCCACAACCTCACCCGCTCGCGGCTTCCCACCTGGAGAAAGCGACCGGTGAGCTCGCCGCGCCCCTCCTGCTGAGTGACGTCGGTCTCGTCGATCTGGGCCAAACGGTCGGGCCCTCCCACGACCAAGAAGACCGCCACGCCAACCAACAACAGCGCGACCAGCGGCCTCGGCCCGCGCAGGGCAGCGGGGGCCCAGGGTATGCTCAGTCGGTGATCGAGCCGGCGCCGGAGCACGCCCGCGCCGATCATCGCTGCTACCAGCGCCACGGCGACGAACAGCCCCGCCTCCCGTGCCGCCTGATCTCCAGCTCCCTCGAGCACGGCCGTCTCGCCAGACACCAGCACGATCGGGATCAGGGCCGCCCCCCCGCCCAGCAGTAGTCCACCGAGCAGCCGGGAGCGCACCGGGGTGAGTGCCACCAGCGCGGTCACGCCAACCGTGAAGGCGAGCAGGCCGCCCCTCGATCCGGTCAGGTACAGGGTCAGCAACGCCATCGGTATCGCGGCGACCGCCAGCGAACGGCGCGCCGACCTGGCTCCGGCCGCCGAACCGATCCAGAGCAGGGTGAGTGCGAGCGCGGCCATCTGGAATCCCAGACCGTTCCAATAGGCAACCGGGTAGCCGAGACGTCCTCCCGCCTCAGAGAACCGCATCAGCCGAATCTGATCGCCTTCGAGGATTCCCGGGAACAGTCGAGCGGTGAGTGCGAGGGCGGCGACGGCGAGCAGGCCCAGCGCAATCCCCAGCAGGACCGACTGACCCCGACGCCGACCGACGCCGAAGACGACCGCAGTCAGCAGACCGAGGTAGCACAGGGTCCGGCAGAGCTCGATCAGCACCAGGCCCTGATCGGAGGCCCAGAGCAGCGAAGCGCCTCCGAGAGCGGCGAACGCCGCCAAGGCCCCGAGGGCCACTCGGGCCACCGGATCGAGGCGAAAGCTCCTGCGAGACCTGACCAGGGCCAACCCCGCGGCCCACCAGGAGGCGATCGCGAAGCCGGCGATCGCAGCGACCGATTGGCTTCCGTTGAAGAACGACACCGCCAACACGACCATCGCCACGGCGATCGTCCACAAGACGTCCGAACTCACCCTGCTCGGCCTGGTGTCAGCGTTCTCCGGCAGGCGTGGCAGTGTAGGGAGCGAGAGATCGGAGAACCTGCATCTGGGGTTGAGTCATCCGCTACCCTGGGAGGCAATGTTGGTCAGGGTCAACGCCGCTCGCGGCCTCGTGGTCGCACTCGCCTGCGTGCTTCCGGCGGTCTTCGCCGCGAGCGCCCACGCACAAACCAGCGACTGCCCCGAGTGCGATCAGTATCAACTTGTGATTCCCGATCCGCGCGGAGGCGGAGAGGGCAGCGACGGCGGCTCCGGCGCGGGCAGGCCCGAGGGCTCGCAAGGCCCCTCCAGCGTCTCGGGTGAAGAGGGCTCCCCCTCGGCCGCTGACGCGACCGAAGGCGGCTCCGGGGCGGCCGCCTCAGGTGCCGAAGCCCGGGCGGAGAAGAAGGAACGCAAGCGGAGGAGGTGCGCGAAGAACCGCGATGAGCGCGACCTCTCGGCCGCCGCCGGTACCGACGCCCCCGTCGACGCCACCGTCCCCCAGCAGGACCTCGACTACGACCAGCGGCCCGCGGCGTCGGCAGCGCTCGCTCAGCTCGCCAATCCCTTCACGATCCTGGTCGTGGCGGCAATGGGCGCTTCGCTCTGGCTCGTCCAGCGTCACGACCGGGCGGGTGGGCAATGAGCGCGCGCAGTACCGTCCTGACGGCGATCACGGCCCTGACGGCGGCGCTGCTTGCCACCCTGGTGGTTCCGGCGGGCGGCCAAGCGAAAGTCAAAAGCTCCTTCTTCGGCTCGACGACCGTCTCGGCCCCCAGCGTCGCCGAGCTCGA
>JBPCOO010000044.1:0-3306 GCA_051000155.1 Solirubrobacterales bacterium
TCGTAGCTCCGCCCGCCCGGCGTCCGCGTGCCCAGCCGGCCCATCGCCCCCGGGACGTGCCCGAGATACCACCCGAAGTCCTCCCCGCCGAGGCTCTGGGGGGTCGGCACGTGGCCCTCCACGCCGAGCACCCGCTCGACCGCGTGCGCGAGGAGGCTGACGGAGGCGTGGTCGCTGACCACCGGCGGGACGCCGCGCGTGTAGGTGACCTCGGCGCGCACGCCGTATGGCGCGACCACCTGGTCGATCAGGGTCCGCACGAGCTCCTCGGCCACCGACCAGGCCTCGGCGTCGAGCACCCGCACCGTGCCGGCGAGGTGGCCCTCGTCCGGGATCACGTTCGGTGCCTGCCCGGCGCGGACCATGCCCCAGACCACGGACGCGCCCGCCCGCGGGTCGAAGCGGCGGGAGAGCGCCGCCGGGAGGCCCGTGATCAGCGAGCCCATCGCGTAGGTGAGGTCCTGGGTGAGGTGCGGACGCGAGGTGTGCCCGCCGCCCCCGACCAGGCGCACCTCGAGCTGGTCGGCCGCGCCGGTGAGCGAGCCCTCGCGCAGCCCGACCTCGCCCACGTCGACGGAGGGGTCGCAGTGCAGGCAGAAGATCCGGTCGACCCCGGCGAGGACGTCCTGCTCGAGCAGGCTCAGCGCTCCCCCGGGCATCACCTCCTCGGCCGGCTGGAAGAGCAGCCGGACCGCGCCGCGCATCCCGCCGGTGGCGTGCACCTCGGCCAACGCGTACGCGGCACCCAGCAGGGCCGCGGTGTGCACGTCGTGGCCGCAGGCGTGCGCGACGCCCGGGACCGTGCTCGCCCAGGGGTCACCGCTGCGGTCGGTGACCGGCAGGGCGTCCATGTCGGCGCGCAGCGCCACCCGCCGGCCCCCGCTGCCCAGGTCGGCGACCACGCCCGTCCTGGGCAGCCGGGTGACCCGCCAGCCGGCCGCCTCCAGCCGCGCCGCGACGATGCCGGTGCTGCGCTCCTCGGCCCAGGAGAGCTCCGGGTGCGCGTGCAGGTCGCGGCGCAGGTCGACCAGGTCGTCGGCGTGCTTGTCGATCACGGCGTCCACGAGCGCGCCGGGCCCGTCGTGGGGGCCGCCGGGAGGGTGCGCGGGGAGAGGGTCGGTGGCCGACATTGCCTCCAGCCTAGTTGCCCCTCGTCGGCGCCGCTGCCGGCGGCGCGTGCCCGTCGCTCGTCGAGAGGAAACCTCGCCACGACCGGTTCATGGGATGACCGGGACCGAGAGTCGGCGGGCGGCCGTCGCGAGCGCTTCATCGAACGTCGCCAGACTGGCGTGCTGCTGGATTGCGACACCCAGGACGCAGCAGTCCGGCATCTTGAGGCCGGTGGTCGTGCGCAGCTCGGCCAGACGAAGGGGCCCACCGTCGTCGCCGATGGCAATGCCGAGACCGGCGCCTCGCAGGTCCTCGCTCATCGACGCGCCCTGGCCGATCCTGACACCGCCGACCAGGACCTCGGCCAGGGTCACCGGGTGCACCAGCATCTGTCCCGGGGGGTGGGCGAGCAGGATCCCGGTCGCGGCCTCGTGGTGCGTGTCCTTCGGGCTCAGATGGGCGATCAGGACGCTGGCGTCCGGGGCGATCACGCCGGCCAGTCCTCGCGAAGCTCCGTCAGGTGATCCTCCCCGAAGGCGTCGGGATAGCGGCCGCTGCTGGCGAGCACCGCCGCGCCGTGGGCGTCGGCTGTCGCTCCGCACTCCCGCTCGACGGCGTCGCTGCCGGCCTGGAGCAGGTGGAGCAGCAACCTGGACCGAGGCTCGTCCGGCCACCGCTGGGCAGCGAGATCCAGCGCGCGCGCGACCTCGGCAGTCGGTGACCTGGTGGCGGGGGCGCGTCGTCGGCATCGGTCAAGTGTACCACTTAGTCATCCAGTGGTACACTACGCGGGCCATCGGCACAGGGAGGTTTCTCACCGGGTTGGCCGATGTGGGTGGAGGAGCATCATGGCTGCGGCGGTGATGGTGCCGATGCGCCGGGGGTCGAGGGTGACGCGTTCGAGGGCCCGCCCGGTGGAAGCTGGCGTGCCTCCCGGCCGTGGTCGCACCCCCGCCACCGGCGGCAGACCTCCAGACGAACACCGACCGAGACACCCGAAACCGCATCCGCTGCACCCACGACCACCGGCCCTCCCGGACCGGCACACCCAACCCCGCCAGGCAAGCCGCCCCGCAGTGACCGCCGACCCAAGCCCCCCGGCGCCACCGGCAACCCCGGTGCAGACCACCCCCGACCGGCCGAACCGAACTGGACCTGCCCTCACGAGACCGCGCTGCGGCGCCTACACCTCGTCGTAGGCCGCGAGGATCCGGTCGGCGGCCTCCGCCGCGGCCAGCTCGCCGTCCAGCACCGCCTGCCGGATCTCGCCGCGCACCCGCTTCACGCCCACGTGGCTGCACAGCCATTGGTCGAGATCGTCGCGCACCAGTGCCCAGGTGAAGTCGAGCTGCTGCTCGGCGCGCTTGCGCGCGAGGCCGCCCTCGCCGAGGTGCTCGCGGTGCCCGAGCACGCGCTCCCACAGGTCGTCGACGCCCGCGCCGGTCAGGCCGGAGCAGGTGATCACCGGCGGCGCCCACTCGTCGTGGCCGCGCACCAGGCGCAGGGCCTGGGAGAGCTCCCGGGCCGCGCCGCGCGCCTCCCCGGCCCGGTCGCCGCCACCCTCGCCGTCCGGCTTGTTCACCGCGACCACGTCGGCGATCTCGAGCACGCCCTTCTTGATGCCCTGCAGCTGGTCGCCGGTGCGGGCCAGGGTGAGGAAGCAGAAGGTGTCCACCATCCCGGCGACGGTGACCTCGGACTGGCCGACGCCGACCGTCTCGACGATCACCACGTCGTAGCCGGCACTCTCCAGCACCACCATCGCCTGGCTGGTCGCGCGGGCGACGCCGCCGAGCGTGCCGGACGCCGGCGAGGCACGGATGTAGGCGGCGTCGTCGGTGGTCGGCCGGCCCGTCCGGGTCTTGTCGCCGAGCACCGATCCGCCGGTGCGCATCGAGGAGGGGTCCACCGCGAGCACCCCCACGCGGTGGCCGGCGCCGGTCAGCCGCGAGCCGAGCTCCTCGATGAAGGTCGACTTGCCGACGCCGGGAACACCTGAGAGCCCGACCCGGACGGCGGGCGACGTCGTGGTCGGCGCCTCGCTGGTCAGCGCAGTGAGCAGCTCCCGGGCCGCCGCGCGATGGTCGAGCCGCCGCGACTCGACGACCGTGATGGCGCGGGACACCGCCGCGCGCTGGCCCGCGCGGACGCCCTCGACCAACCCCGGGACGTCCACCGGCCGCCCGCCGCTCACGG
>JBPCOO010000182.1:0-7173 GCA_051000155.1 Solirubrobacterales bacterium
CAGGCGCTGCCGCTTGAGCCCGGCATGCAGAAGCCCGAGTGGACGCAGATCGGCCTCACGGTGGGGCGGACCGAACAGCTCGGCGTGCCACCAGTGCGGCCACCGCTCGGCGGCCTCCCGGACCAGCGCCCGAGAGAGCACATGGGTCTGAGTCAGGGCCAGCCCTCCCTCCGCGGCAGCTCCCTCGAGCAGCCATCTGGTCACCTCGGTCGCATTGTGGATAGCTTCGTGGTCGATCGCTGGAAGGTAGTTCGCGGCGCGGGCGCGCTCAGCCGGAGTCCCCGCTACTTCCGTGGATTCCCTTGGCACTGCCGAGTTCCGGCCCAGCGCTCGAAGCGGCAGCGCTCGAATCTACCTTCAAGAATTGCAAGTAGTTGCAAGTAGGACCTCAGCCCCCTACCCGTCCAAGAGCGAGCGCTGGCGCACATCCGCCGCGCTTGGCTCCTCGCTGACGCGGACCCGGCCACTGAAGACGGCGGGGTCCAAGAAGGCGCGCATTAACTTCTCATGGACGCGGTGGCGGAGCTGCTGGGCCTCGACCCCCAGCAGGCGGGAGCGCTCGCCCTCCCCTAGCGGCTCGACCGCCTCGCGGCGTTCGATCACCCGCTCGGCGGCCCAGCGGTAGACCGCGTTGGCGGCGACCTCGACCTCCAGCATCCGATGCGGCAGATACTCGCGCACCCGGCGCTTGGGCAAGCCGGCCTTCCGCGCGGCGCGCTCCAACGCCTTGAACTCGGGCCTGCCCTCATAGACGGTGACGGTCCCCTCCTCGGGGTCGAAGTCGGCCTCGATCGCGGCGTCCTCGTCACGGCGGACGATCTCGCGGACCCAGCCGGAGGCGCGGTGGCGGACCACCAGGATCTCGAGCTCGGCGGTCTCCTCCCCGGCCTCGGCCAACACGCTCAGGCGCGCGCCCGGCTCGACCGAGGCGCGGGTGCGGACGTCGATCGGGATCCGTGCCCAGCTCCGCCCGCCAGGATCGGGTACGGCCTCGGCCCCGGCGCGCATCCAGAGCCCCTCGTCGGCGACGAAGCTGACCGCGGTACCCGGCGGGACGCGGGCGGGATCGACGATCAGGGAGGTCCCCCGCGTCTCGGTCGGATACATCCGCAGCGGCGACTGCTTGAAGCGGAGCGCCCGGGTCGGCGGGCCGGGGGTCGGGGGCGTCGGGCCCTCCCCGCCTGCGGCCTCCCCGTCGCCGTTTACGGGCGCCTCCCCGTCAACCGCCTCGACCGGCGGCCGTCGCGAGGGCTTGCCGCCCTCGGCGAAGCCCGCCGAGCCCGGCTGATCGAAAGCGGAGCGAAGCGCGTCGTTGAGGGCCCGCAGGCCCTCCTGGTCGCGAGCGCTGATCGCCTCGCCCGCCGCGATCAGCCGGGAGCCGGCGCGGCGCTCCTCGGCGGCGATGATCGGACGCAGGACGCCGTCGATCGCCGCGTAGAGCTTCTTGGTCAGGGGGTGGTTCTCGTTGAGACCGCTGCGGTCAACCTTGACCACCACCTCGGGTCGCGGCGAGTCAAGTGCGGCGCGCTGGAGCCGGTCGATCGCCTCGCAGCGGACCTCTCCGTAGAGGTGGCGGGCTCCCGCACGCCCCTCGTGGCCAACCAGGGTCGCCTCGTGCGCCGATCGGCCGGAGCGGATCAGAAGGCCGCCCGGCCGAGTCGCCCGCGAGGCCCCGAGCGTGAACGGCCGGGCCGCGCGGCGGACGGTGATCTGGGCGGTGAGGTCCTTACCGAGATCGAGCTCCTGCTCCGCCAGCACCGGTCGCTCCGGATCGGGCTCCGGCTCGGCGTGGGTGATCCGCTCGGTCGAGCGACCGGGTAGCGCGAGCAGCAGCTCCCGGTGGGGGTCCTCCAGCAGCGGTCGGAGCTGGATCAGGCCGGCGACGATGGTCCGCAACCGTCCCGCTCCGGGAAGCCTCCCGACCTGGAGCGGCACGCTGACCCGGGTGCCGCTGGCGCCGATCCCGAGCGCCTCGCGGTGGGCGGCGGTGGCGGGCTCGTCGCGGACGTGGACGAAGGCGTAGGGATCATCGCCGGCTGCGGGAAAGAACCAGCTCTCGACGAAGCGCCCGCCGCGGATGCCCTCGATCCGCCCGCCGCCCTGGGCGAGCCAGACATCGCGAAGCCCGCGACCGAATAGCCCGCGCTGAGCACCCTTGACCGGCTCGGCCCCGAGCCAGCCGAGGCGACGGTCGACCAGCTCGGCGTCGACTCCCTCGCCGTCGTCGGTGCAGCTCAGCTCCCAGCGCCAGCTCTCGAGCGCCGGCGAGCCCAGCTCCCCCATCGCCGATCGCCAGCGCTCGAGCAGCCGGGGATCGGGTGCGGTGACCGCCAGCTCAATCCGTCCTCGACCGACCCCGGTGGCGCCGATCGCCGCGTCGGCGTTGGTGACCAGCTCGGGCAGGATCTGGACCAGATCGATCCCGCCCTGGGCGAAGTTCTCCCTGAAGTAGCGCCCGTGGACCCGCCCGCGGCGGACGGTTGCGAGGTCGATGCTCATCGCAGGCGAGGGTAATGGCGAGGGCGGCGGTTGAGGGACCGGGGCGCCCGATACCGGCGCCGGTCGAACCGGCCCTCAGCGCACTACCCCGACCCGGATCTGGTCGGTGGAGTTGAAGCCGAGGAGCTTTCGCGCCGCGTTGCTGAGGTCCCACTTGGCCCCGTGAGCGTAAGGCCCACGATCGATCACCTTGAGGCGCACCGTGCGGCGCCCGTAGCCGACCACCACCCGGGTCCCACACGGCAGCTTCTTGTGGGCGACGCCGACGATGGTGCGGGTGTATCGCTGGCCGCAGGCGGTCTTGTTCCCATACAGCCCCGGTCCGTACCAGGTGGCTTTGCGGCGGTCCATCGCCCGTCGCATCAGCGCGCGCGTCTGCGGCCCGACCACCCCGTCACGGCTGATCCGCCGACTACGTTGAAAGCGACGGACCGCGAACTTCGTCTTGCGATCGAAGCGCTTGCCAAGCGAGGCCGCCCCGCCGACGGTGGTCGAGTTGAGAACCCAGTTGAGGGTGCGGCCGTCGCTGCCACAATCGCCGCGGGAGAGGGTCCTTGCGCCGAAGCGGAACCCCGGGCAGCCCGAGGCCCCCGCCTCCGGCGATGAGCCACTCGATGCGTCGCTCGCCGCAGCGTCCGCGGGTGTCGTCGCGATGGTCGTCAGGGCAAGCGCGAGCAGCAGCGCGATAGCCGAGCCCGCGAGGAGAATCGAGGCGCGCAGAACACGGTTGTCGGAAGATTCCAGCATGCGAAAGGCCCCCCAGCCGCCTCCGAAGCTAGAGAGTAGGCCGTCGTCCTGGTCGGGCGAGAAGCACGGCTGGGCGGGAGCTTGCCGGGGCCCGAGGACCGCCGGCGGCGGCCGCCGGGCTGCCGGGGCGCCCCCTACCGCAGCCTGTTCCCCGGATCTCCACCGCCGCCGAGGTAGGCCACGGCCTCCTCGATCGGGGTCTCACCCGAGACCACGTCGATGGTGCTGTCCCGGGGTGTCGCCGCTCGCAGAGCAGCGGCGATCACGGCGGCAACATCCTCGCGGGGGATCTCCGAGCCATCGACCGTGTTCGGCGGCTCGGCGATCTGGACGCGGCCGGTTCCCTGATCGTCGGTGAGCTTGCCGGGGCGGACGATCACATGGGAGATGTCGCTGCCGCGAACCTCCTCGTCGGCCCGACCCTTGGCGCGGAGGTAGACGTCCATCGTCTCCTCGCCCTCGTGATCGGCGTCGGCGCTCATCGAGCTGACCATCACGTAGCGGGCGGCGCCGAGCTTGTTCGCGGCCTCGAGCAGCTTGACCGCTCCCTCGTAGTCGACGGATTCCTTGCGCTCGGGGCCGCTGCCGGGACCGGCGCCGGCGGCGAAGACGACCGCGTCGGCGGACCCGATCACCTCGGCGAGCGCGTCGGCGTCGCTTTCCTCGAGGTCACAAATCACCGGCTCGGCGCCGAGGTCGGTGATGTCGCCCTTCTGGTCGGGGTCGCGGATCAGCGAAGCGACCTCGTCCTCCCGCTCGACCAGCATCCTCGCAAGCTGCTGGGCGATGGTTCCGTGTCCTCCGGCGATTGCTACGCGCACTTGATGGGTCCTCTCGTTGGTGAAACTGAGCTACACGTAGTCAGTACCCAGACCGGGCTCGCTCAAGCAGGTCGGAGCGAGAGGGCCGGCAGACGTCTCCCTGGCTGATCACCATTCGTTGCGCTCGAGCGCTCGGCGCGCGGTCGCCTCGGCGAACTCCCTCCCGTCGGCCTCGAGCTCGTCGGCAAGCTCGTTGAGCACGCGGGTGACGGCACTCGGCTCACGACGAGCGAGCTAGTCAGACAGCGCCTCGCGGTAGATCTCGCTGCGGCTCTTCCCCACGCCTAACCCCCTCGCCCCCTTACAGCTCCTGCTGACTCGGGCGGATGATGATCTCGTTCAGCGAGGTCCGCTGGGGTCGGGTGACGGCGAAGGTGATCAGCTCGGCGACGTCATCGGCGGCGATCGCCACGTCCTCGTAGAGCTGCTCGGCGCCCTTTTTGGCCTTCTCGTGGGTGATGTGGTCGGGAAGCTCGGTGTCGACCGCGCCGGGCTCGATCACGATCACCCTGACCTTGCCGAGAAGCTCCTGGCGGAGCGCCTCCGACCAGCCGTTGAGTCCCCACTTGGTCGCGTTGTAGACCGAGGAGCCGGGCTTGGCGGTGCGCCCGGCGACCGAGGAGATGTTGACCAGGTCCCCACCGCCGTCCTTGAGGTCGGCGAGGAAGGCTTCGAGCACGGTCATCGCGCCGAGCAGGTTGATCTCGATCATCTGGCGGGTCTCGTCGTGGCGCTTCGGCGAGAACGGTGCCAGCAGCATCTGCCCGGCGTTGTTGATCAGGATGTCGACGCTGCCGAACTCCGATTTGACCTTCTCCGCGGCGGAGGCGACCGAGTCTCGGTCGGTGACATCGCATTCGACCGGGACCGCCTTGACCTCGTCGGAGCCGAGCTCGTCGGCGAGATCGCTGAGCCGATCCTCGCGCCGGGCGAGTAGCGCCACGTCTGCGCCCGCCTCGGCCAGGTGTCGGGCGGTGGCGGCTCCGATGCCACTCGACGCGCCGGTGATCACTGCAGTCTTCCCGCTCAGGTCTTGGGACATGAGGCGCTCATACCCCGCCAATGGCGATCCAACCACTCAGACCGCAAGCTCGAGGCCGGCCGGGGAGACGCCTGCGTCTAACCGGCGATGACGCCCAAAAGCACGAGGATGACGATGATCACCGCGGTCGAGACGACGCCGATGAAAAACAGCGCCGCCCCTCCCTGCAACAGCCCGCCGAACAGTTGAATGCCCGGAGGGGTCGGATCGGTGGAGGAGGCGCTGTCTTCGTCCTCGGTGCTGCGATTTCCCTGTTCGTCGAAAGCCATATCGTCCAGATTCCCCGGGTGCGGGGGAAGTAAACGCGAGCCTTCGGACCCCGGACGGCGCCCGCCCTCGGATGCGGGTCAGCGGCGCGCGAGATATCGACGCAGCAGCGGGTCCCCCACGACCCATTCCCGCTCCCGCGGTTGCTCGATGATGCCGACGTCCCTGAGCGCATCCAGGCCTCGGCGCGCCCGCTTGGACTCGAGCCGCAGCATCGTCGCCCGGGGCCTCGCCTCACCCAGCTCGATCAACCGCTCCTGCGATTGGGGGATGTGCAAGTATCATGCACATATGTCTCCCCTTACGCGACGCACTCAGATCCTGCTGGACGATGAGCGGCATGAAGCCGTGCGGCGACGGGCTCAAGCAAGCGGCGTCTCGGTGGGCGAGTTGATTCGTCAAGCGATCGACGAGATGGTCGCCCGGGACGTCGACCGGCGAGCTGCGCGCATGGAAGCCGGGGCCAACTTTCTCGCCGCCGAGCCAATGGAGATCGGAGACTGGTCGGAGGTGGAGGAGGCGATCGCCGAGGGTTACACGGAAGAAGCCGGCGGCGGCTCGTCTCGGTGAACGAAGTCTTCATCGACACGAATGTGTTCCTCTACTCGCTCGGCCGCGAGCACCCCTATCGCGAACCCTGCCGGGCGGTAGTCGAGCAGCTCAGCCGGGGCGACCTCGTCGGCGTGACCGATGTCTTGGTGATCGCCGAGTTCTCCTACGTTCGGGGGCGCAGGAGAGGATCGAACTTCGCAGAATCCGCGACGCTATCGCGGGAGATCTGCCAGTTGATGGAGACCGTGCATTCCATCAGCCAGTCGGACCTGAGCCGGGCGCTCGAGTTGAGCTCCGAGCTGCCTGAGCTCCGACCCAACGACGCGCTGCACGCAGCGGTAGCCCTCGATCGAGGAATCAAGGCCATCCTCACCGCCGATCGAGACTTCGAGGCCATCGACGGGCTCGAACGGATCGATCCGGTAAATGCGGCGACCATCGCCCCGAGACCCGGGGCCTCACCATCCGAAGCCGGCGACGCGAAATGACGGGCCGGGCGAGGTCAAAGACACCACTCGCGGCAGCGTCCTTCGCTACGCGATCGGAGAGCTGACCGCCTGCCCCTACTGCCTGGCGCCATGGATCGCGACCGGATCAAGGCTTTTCGGCCATGCGCCCAGCCCGCTACCCCCCGTAAACGCTGCTCGCCAGCGCCAATGGCCAGACGGCGACCACGCCGGCGCGGCGCAGCCCCCTCCCCACCTCGGTCATCGTCCATTTGGAGTCGATCGTGTCGTCGACCAGCAGCACCGGCCGGGGGTCGCAGGCGGCCTTGTCCACCGCGAACGCCCCTTGGACGTTCACGAACTGCTGACGGGAGTTGGCCATCTTGGTCTGCTCGCGGGTCTCCTTGGTCTTGCGGACCGCGGCGACGTAGGGCAGACCGAGGGCGCCGGCGAGGCGCTCGGCGAACTCACCGACCAGCTCAGGGTGGCGAAGGCTCGGGACCGCGGTCACCCAGCTCGGCGCCGGGTCCGGCTTCCAGTTGGCGATCAGCGCCACCGCCGCCTCCACCAACTCGTCGTCGAAGCGCCCGTCCTTGGACCGACCCCGCTGGACCAGCTTGCCCCAGCCAGCGTCGCCGAGCATCCCCAGCGCCCGTCCCGGCTGGAGGTGCTCCTCGCGGGGGATCCTCGGGAAGCCACCGGTGGCGGCCGGGGTCGAGCGGCGCGGCTCGATCTCGATCGGGCGGTCGCGGACGTGGTCGATCGCGCGCAGGATCAGACTCCGGTCCAGCTCGGCGTC
>JBPCOO010000227.1:0-2917 GCA_051000155.1 Solirubrobacterales bacterium
GCTCGGTCCCGGCTCCCACACGCGCGCCGCCTTCTGCCGCCTGGAGCACATCGTCCCCTGGCAGATCAAAGGCGCCCGTTGGGAGGTGGGGTCAGATGGGGCTGCACCAACCGCCGGTCGTCCTGAGGCCTGCTCGGCTTGCAGTGCTCAGCTCGCCGCGGAGGCGATCTTGTTGGTGCGCCATCGTGGGCCCCACCGCATCGAGGACGGCTTCTGCGACGTCGCGCACCTTGCCGCCTGGGCGAAAGCGGGTGGTCGCTGGCAATAGCCTGCTCGCGGGCGACCGTCCGACTCTTGGCCTCGACTCCCTCGGCGAGGGTCTTCATCCCGGCATCGGAGGCGAGGATCTGATCGAGATCTACCCCCTCCCGGGCCCCGGCACTATCGGTGGCGGCGCGTCCCGCGCCGCCGGTCTAGCCGCAGTTGGGCCAGTGGTGGGGGCCGCTCCGCGTCTTCAGGGTGACCGCGACCACGGCCTGGGTCTTGTAGCCATAGGCGATCGGGTCGCCGCCGGGCGAGCGAGGAACGTTGCGCCAGGTGGTCTTGAGGAACTGGAAGGCGCCGCGATACTTGCCGCCGCCGCCGATCGCCTTCGGGTTGCCACCGGACTCGCAAGCCGCGGTGCGCTTGGCCCAGCGCTTGTTCTTGCGAGAGATCTTCCGCTTGTAGATGCGCTCGTACTTGCGCTCCCCCCTGGTTGAGCTCTTCTGTTTGGAGTCGGGCCCGGTTCCGCCCTCCTGCGCGCCGGCCGAGAGGCCGCCGGTGCCTGCGCTCGCCCCGGCGGCAGAGATCATCATCAGGCCGGCGGCGAACAACGCCAGAACGGCCACACTCATCAAGGTCTTGGTTGTCTTCGCAAGGGGGTGCGAAGGGCTCATAGCTCACGCTCTCTTTTTTTCGCTTACGGGGTTAGCTGACGGGCTCGCGCCAAAGAGACGGCGCTAGGCAGCAAGTAGTTGCCATTCGCCCCAACAATGTGGGTCCCCCGCTATCCGCCGATATGTGGGGCGGTACTCAGCAGGACGCGGCACATTAGCAAACTGTGAGGAAGGAGTGAGATTCGCTCGCGATCGGCTCACCGATTCGGGGGAAGATAGGGAGATCTGCTCAGATCAGGGTCGTCGCCCGGTCAGCTCTCGGAGTCGAGATCGAAGACGATCTCGAGCGAGTTTCCCTCGAGGTTGCGCACCCGATGGGAGCCGACCACCCGATCGATCAGCCGGCGGATCGCCCGGTTGGAGGGGTGGACCAAGCCGGTGAATCGAGCGATCCCGGCCTCCCTTCCACGCTCGACCAGGGCCGCCAGTAGGGCGGTGCCCAATCCGAGCCCCATCCACTCATCCCCGAGACCGACCGCAAACTCGGCCTCGTCGGGGTCGTCGTCGCTGCGGATGTAGCGGGCGGTGCCGAAGCTCCGCCCGGTCTCCGGATCGACCGCGATCAGGGCCTCGTGATGGTCGTGATCCACCGCCGTGAGATAGTCGAGCTGACTGCTCGACAGATGCTTGACTGGCCTGAGGAAGCGCATGAAGATCGCGCGGTCGCTCGCCTCCTCGAAGCCCTTGGTCAGTCGCTCCCGATCGCTGGGTTCGATCGGCCGGATCAGCGCCCGGCTACCATCGGTCAGCTCGACGATCCGGTCATCCGCGTGGCTGCTGGGCCCATCCTCCGCCATCTCGACGAGGCTAGAGCACCAGTCCGCGGAGCCGGAGGCCTCAGCCGCCGCGGACGTTCCGCTGGGAGCCGAAGATGTTGGTGTAGATGACGCCCTTTGCGCCGCTCTCCTCGATCGTCCCGATGGCCGCCCCCATGCCGGCGTCCTTGAGCTCGGGGTTGAGGATGTTCTTGCGGTGGGAGGGGCTCTCCAGCCAGCCCGCAACGATCCCCGCCGGACTCCCGGCCGATCCTTCGCCGAAGCCGATGTTCTCCGCCAGCCGGTACCCGCGGGATCCCTCGAGGTAGCCCGTGCCGCGAACCCAACCGAGCAGATCGGTGCCGCCGGGGGCGACGTGAGCGAAGTAGTTGTCGCGGTCCATGTCGTTGGAATGGGTGCGCGCCGCCCGCTTCAGGGCTGGACTTGCGGAGAGCCGAGGGAGCCCCCGCTTCGCTCGGACCGCGTTGATCAGGCAAAAGGCTGCCTGCTCGAGCTGCGCACGATTCGCGCTCTCAAAGGAGGCGCTCTCGCCGGCGCAGCCTCCCGGGAGCTCGCCGGCTGGGCCGGGGCTAGCCTGCCGCTGCGATCCGCCGTTACGGCTGCCGCGGGGGCCGGCGCTCACGCCTTCGCCGATGGTCACGGTCCGCTCGAGCGACGGGCCGTCGCCGCCGCCCCCGCTCGCGCTTCCGGAGTCGGCGTTGGACCCCGGTGGGGAGCCCGCGTCCCTACCCGGACCGTCGGTACCGCAGCCGGCGAACGCGATCGACGCCGACGCAAGCGCGAGTGCGAAGCCCCCCCTTGGATTCATCCGCCCGCCTGCAGGCGCACGATCCGATCATCGCCGTCGGACGGGTTGCCGCGACCGTCACGGTTGCTGGTCGCCAACCACAGCTCGCCGTCAGGCGTCTCGACGATGGTCCGGAGCCGGCCGAGGTCCCCGTTGAGCAGCTCGCGCTCACCGCTGAGCTCACCGGAGCTGAGCTCGAGGCTGTAGAGGCGCTCGCCGGCCAGCGTCGCGACCAGCATCCGGTTCTCCAGGGCGCTGGGACCGGTGAAGTCATCCGAGGGAATCGCCGCTCCCGCGGGAGAGGCCTCGCTCGGGCGCCAGGTTTGGATCGGGTCGGTGAACTCGGGCGCACCGCCCTCCCCCTCGACCTCGGGCCAGCCGTAGTTGGCTCCTGCCTCGATCCGGTTGACCTCGTCGAAGTCGCTGGCGCCGAACTCGGTCGCGAAGAGCTGCCCCTCGGGGTCGAAGGCGAGGCC
>JBPCOO010000257.1:0-11915 GCA_051000155.1 Solirubrobacterales bacterium
CATGCCCGAAAGGACATCGCCTGTCCCGGCGGTCGCCAGCGCGGGCGCGGCGAGGACGTTGACGCCAACCCGCTCGCCGTCGGTGACGATTGTGTCGTCGCCCTTGAGCACGCAGATCGCCTCGGCCTCGCGGGCGAGCCCACGCGCCTTCTCCAACCGAGCCGCCCTGACCGCGTCGCCCTCTACCCCAAGTAGCCGCGCCAACTCCCCGCCGTGAGGGGTAAGCACGGTGGGCTCGGTGCGTCCTCTAAGGACGGAGAGATCGGTTCCGAGCGCGTTGAGGCCATCGGCGTCCACCAGCAGGGGGGCCTCCACTCGAGCGCAGATGTCGGCGATCAGCTCGCTTGCGCCATCGCTCCGGCCGAGGCCCGGGCCGACCACCACGAACGAGGCACCCTCGCAGCGCTCCAGGATCGTCCCTAGAGCGTCGGGGCTAATCCGCCCCTCGCCATCATCGGCGACCCCGACGGTCATCACCTCGGTCAGCTTCACCTCCAGGGTCGGCTCGATCGAGGCGGGCACGATCGCCGCGGCGTAGCCCGCGCCGGCCCGGATCGCCGCCTGCGCGGTCATCGCGATCGCCCCGGTCATCCCGCGCGAGCCGCCAACCGCGACCACGTTGCCCGAGCTGAACTTGTTCGAGGATGCGCCGCGCCCCGGAGCCCGGGCAAGCACCCGGGTGGAGATCGATCCCGCCCCCGGCTCCACCGGCGCGCCGTCGGGGATGCCGATGGCGGCCACCACCAACTCTCCGGTGTGCCCCTTGCCCGGTTGGATCAACTGTCCGAGCTTGCGCGCGTGGAAGCTGACCGTGCGGTCCGCTTCGACGACCACGCCCTCCGCTTCCCCGGTCGAGGCATCGACGCCGGAGGCGACATCGCAGGCGACCACCGGCACGCCGGCATCGTTGATCGCCTCGATCGCGGCATCGGCGGGAGCCCGCGGAGCCCCCGAGAAGCCTGTGCCGAAGATGGCGTCGACGATCAGCGCGGCGCCCGAAAGCGCCCCCTCAACCTCCTCCGGATCAGGTTGCCTCCAACCGTCGCCCAACCGCTCTAGGTTGCTCGCGGCGTCGTTGGAGAGCTCGCCCGCCGGCCACAGCAGGAGCGCCTCCGCCCTGAATCCCGCCTCGGCCAGCAGGCGAGCTACCACCAGCCCGTCACCGCCGTTGTTGCCCTTGCCACAGACCACCGAGATCGGACCCTCGGGGGCCATCTCCCCCACAGCGTCAGCAACCGCCCTCCCGGCGGTCTCCATCAGCTCCAACGAGTCGCGTCCCTGCCCTTCGATCGCCCACTCGTCTGCGGACCGCATCTCCTCGGCGTCCAGCGCCGGATCGATCCAGTCGGGGAGGCTCACAGCGCTGCCACCACCGCGGCGGCGGTTCGGTCGGTGTGGGTGAGCGAGAGCGACAGCTCGAACCCCGCGTCCGCCGCGACGCGCGCCGCCTCTCCGCGAAGCCGCAGGACGGGAGGTGCCCCGGAAGCCCCGACGACCTCGACCTCGCCCGGGGGCAGGCGAATTCCCAGTGCCTTGATGGTGGCCTCCTTGGCGGCGAACCTCGCCGCCAGATGCCTGCCGGGCCGGCGCCGGCGGTCGGCGTAGCTCAACTCCGCCCGTGTGAACAGGCGCCCGCGTAGCCGCGGGTAGCGCTCCAGGGCTCGTTCGATCCGGGCGATCTCGCAGAGGTCTATCCCCAGCCCCGGCGCCCCGGTCCTGCTCAGCGCTGACGCCCCGGCCATCCTCAAGGAACGATCACGGCGGGCTCGCCGCTTGCCGGAGGCTCCCTGACCCCCAGGACCGCGCTGCCGCGCGCCTTGCCCGAATCGACCGTGGAGCCGGCGACCAATAGGTCGAGGGCTCCGAGGACATCGATGACCTGCTGGAGCTGCGGGTCGGACTGGCCGGTGGACTCCAGCAGGCTCGTGACCGTCTTGAAGTCGAGATAGAGGGAGGGCACCAGATCCTCACCGAGCTTCTCCCGCGCGCTCTGGAACTCGGGAGAGTCACCCAGGGGCTCGGCGGGATCGAGCACCGCATCGACATCGACGCTGCCAACCGCGACGGCGACTTGGCCGTCGCGCAGCTCTACCTCCGCCTGCGCCGGGACCCCCTCGACCCCAATCCGGAAGCCCTCGCCGCCCTGGAGATCTTCGGTCTGCACCGACGATTCGTCATCGATCAGCTCGCGCAGCTTGTCGAGCGCACCCGCCGCGTCGTCGGTGTCGGTGGCCTCGATACGGACGCCGCCGCCGAGGTCGAACAGCGAGGTTCCCTCAACGAACAGGGACGTATCGCCGATCCAGCCGAGATCCCGTTCGAGGTCGAGGTCGATCCGGTCGAGCATCTGCTGGAGGTCGACGCCGGAGTCGATTCCAGCCTCCCCGCTCTGCGAGCGAAGCTGCGCGTCGATGCCCTCGATGTTCTGGTTGATCATCTCGCCGACATCGGCGGCGGCGAACGCCAGCCAGGCGTCGGCACTCAGCTCGGTCAGGGTCTCGGGCGGCTCGCTGGCTCCCTCGGCGGCGGGGCTGATGTAGTCGAAGGTGAGCGCATCGGTCTCGACCCCGGCCGACAAGGCGATCTGGCCGGATGCGAGATCGCCGAGCTGGGCCTCGAGCTGCTCGCGGCCATCGGGCGGGAGCTCACCGCTGGATTCGAGTAGGTCGATCAGCGAAGGCACGTCGAAGAGGGCGGCGATGATGCTCGCTTCGCGCACCGAGTCGAGCTCCTCGGTGGCCTCGCCGTTGCCCGCGAGACTCTCACCCGCCGCCGCGTCAACGGCATCCTTGAGACCCTGCTCGGTGCCGACGACGAGGAAGTCATCGACGATCCCGTAGGCACCGCCATCCTCCGGATCGAGCTGGTAGGTGGTGCCCTCGTAGGTCCGCTCGGTCAGCTCCGGCTCCTCCTCGCCACTGCTCGCTGAGATCAGGTTGCGGGTGGCCTCGGTGGCGGCGTCGGCATCGGTGATGGCGACCAGCAGCGCGCCCTCGCCCTCCTGGCCGGAGAACTCGGTGATGAAGCCGCCGGCGGTCTGACCGAGCCACGGGTCGATGTCCTCGCCGAAGCTGAAGTCGGCGTAGTCGGGATCCGAGTCGATCGCTCCCTCGAGCGCGGAGGTGATCTCGGCTCCGGGATCGCCGGTGTCGAGTAGCTTGCCGAGGACCGAGTCGACGTTCTCGCGCAGGTCGCCTTCGGGCTGAACCGCGGCCTCGAAGTAGATCGGTGCTTCCGGGGGGGTCAGGGTCGCCGGATTGGGGCCATCGCTGCCGGCGGGCCCGTCCTCCCCACCACACGCCGCCAGCGCAAGAGCGGCCAGGAAGGCGAGGAGAATCAGGGTCGAGCGGAGGGGCTTGGCAGCGCAAACAGTCATGGCCGCCATGGTATCCGCAGGCGCTACCGGATCGCTACTCGACCGTAACCGTCTTCGCCAGGTTGCGCGGCTGATCGACATTGAGATCGAGCATGCGCGCGGTGTAGTAGGCGAGGAGCTGGAGCGGGATCACCGCGAGAATCGCCTGGAGCAGATGATCGGTCCGCGGGATGAAGATCGTCTGGTCGGCTTCTTCGGCGACCTCGTTCGAGCCCTCGGTCGCGATCGCGATCACATCGGCGCCGCGCGCCCGGACCTCGGCCACGTTGGAGAGGGTCTTGTCGAGAATCGGGCTGTCGGTGGCGATCGCAACCACCGGGGTGGACTCGTCCAACAGCGCGATCGGTCCGTGCTTCATCTCACCGGCGGCGTAGGCGTCGGAGGGGATGTAGGAGATCTCCTTCATCTTCAGCGCGCCCTCGAGACAGATGGGCAGCCCGATGTGGCGTCCGAGGAAGAGGAAGAAGCGGCCGTCGTGGTGGCTGCGAGCGACCGCCTGAACCTGGCGGTCGGTGGATTTGATCGTCTGCTCGATCAGATGCGGCAGGGTCTTGATCTCAGCGATCAGCTCCCTGATGCGGGCGCTCGGCAACGCCTCACGAATCCCGGCGAGCCAGAGCCCGAGCAGGTACATCGCCGCGACCTGGCTGGTGAAGGTCTTGGTGGCGGCGACGCCGATCTCTAGCCCGGCGCGCGTGAACAGCACCGAGTCGGCGTCCCGGGTTGCTTGGCTGCCCATGATGTTGGTCAGCGCGACCACATGGGCTCCGCGCTCGCGCGCCAAGCGCATCGCCGCGAGGGTGTCGGCGGTCTCTCCCGATTGGGTAATGCCGATGACCAGGTCCCCGGGGCCGAGCACGGGATCGCGGTATCGGAACTCCGAAGCGACGTCCATCTCCACCGGGACCCGGGCCCAGCTCTCGATCACGTAGCGACCGACCAGGCCCGCGTGATAGCTGGTGCCGCAGGCGACGATCACCACTCGGCGCAGCTCGCGGGCCTTCGAGGCGGGATAGTCGAGCTCGGAGAGATCGACCCGGTCGGCACGGGCGAGCCGATCGGTGATCGTCTCCGCGACCGCGTCCGGCTGCTCGTGGATCTCCTTCATCATGAAGGTCGAATACCCCCCGCGCTCGGCCGCCTCCTCGTCCCAGGTGACCTCTTCGATCGTCCGCTCGCGCGGGTCGCCTTCCGGGCCGGTGATCTCGACCCCGTCGGCGGTGATGGTGACGATGTCGCCGTTCTCGATCCGCTGGACTCGTCGAGTCTCGGCCATGAACGCCGGGATCGCCGAGGCGACGAAGCTCTCGCCCTCGCCGCGGCCGATGATCAAGGGGCACTCCTGCCGGGCGGCCACCAGGGTGCCGGGATGGTCGGCGTGCATGGCGGTGAAGGAGTAGTGACCACGGAGCTCGGCGAAGCTCGCTCGGACGGCGGCGGTGAGGTCGTCGGTGTAGTGGTGCTCGATCAGGTGGGAGACGATTTCGGCGTCGGTCTCCGAGCTGAAGACGTGACCTTCGGCGGTGAGCCGCTTACGCAGCTCGCTGTGGTTCTCAACGATCCCGTTCAAGACGATATGGATAGCGTTGGAGCAGTCGCCGTGGGGATGGGCGTTCTCCTCGGTGACGCGCCCGTGGGTGGCCCAACGGGTGTGGGCGAGGCCGATCGTCGCCTCGGCTTGGGCTACGGCCACCGCGCCCTCGCCGTCTCCATTCATCGCTCGCTTGAGGTTGGCCAGGTTGCCGACCGCTCGCACGGTTTCGATCCGGCCACCGTCGATCAACGAGACCCCGGCGGAGTCGTAGCCACGATATTCGAGCTTTTCCAAGCCGGCGACCAGCAGATCACGACAGGATCTCTGGCCCACGTATCCGACGATTCCACACATAAGGCAGCCACCTGAAAGGCGATGGAGGGGCCCGAAAGACGTGCGGACCCGAGGACAAGGCCCCTAGAGGATAGAAGGCTCGGAGCCCGGGAGCAAGCGATACGGCACGCTGGGCGTGCCGGTGCGGGCCGGCGGCGCCGCAGGGCAATGGCGGAGCCGGGCTAGCGGAGCGCGCGGCGGGCCGCCTCCACGAGCCGGCCGAGAACCCGCTCGCACTCCTCAGCGTCGGGAGCCTCGACCATCACCCGTACCAGGGGCTCGGTCCCCGACGGGCGCACCAGCACTCTGCCGCGACCCTCAAGCTTCGAGCCCTCCCGGCCGACGGCCTCCCAGAGCTCGTGAGCGCCGTCGAGCGCCTCCTTGCTGGGAATGCGGACGTTCTCGAGCCGCTGCGGAAGCCTTTGGAACGGTCGCGCCTCCGCCAGGCTCCGGGGACCGAGCGCGCGGCAGACCAGCAACGCGGCGGCGATGCCGTCGCCGGTGGCGGCGAAGTCGGTCCAGATGATGTGGCCCGATTGCTCTCCCCCGATCGTCCAGCCGCGCTCGACCAACTCCTCGATCACGTAGCGGTCGCCGACCTTGGTGGTCGCGACCTCGACCCCGGCCTCATCCATCGCCTGGTGGAAGCCGTAGTTGGTCATCACCGTCACCGCCGTTCCCCCGGGGGGCGAGTCGGTTTCCCGGAGGAAGAGCGCGCACAGGGCGACGATCTCATCGCCGTCGAAGTGGCGACCCTCGGCGTCCACCGCTAACACCCGGTCACCGTCGCCGTCAAATGCAAAGCCCAGCTCGGCGCCGTGCTCGCTGACCGCGGCGGCGACGTTCTCCAAATGGGTCGAGCCGCAGCCCTCGTTGATGTTGCGACCGTCGGGCTCGGTCGCGATCGCGACCACGTCGGCGCCGAGCCGGTCGAAGGCGGCAGGCGCGGCCCGGTAGGTGGCGCCGTTGCCGCAGTCGAGCACGATCCGGCGACCGCCCAGGTCGAGATCGAAGCTTGAGGCGAGCTCCCGTAGGTAGTCGTCGAGGGCGCCCTCGAGCTTGCGGATCCTCCCCGAGGCGGTGATCGGGCCCGGCCCGGCCGCGATCCGGCGCTCGACCCGTAGCTCCGCCTCGTCGGAGAGCTTGCGGCCGGCGGCGTCGAAGAACTTGATCCCGTTGTCGCGCCAGGGGTTGTGGGAGGCGGAGACGACCGCGGCGAGCTGCATCGCGTGGCGACGAACCAGGATCGCCGCCGCGGGCGTCGGCAGGACGCCGCCGAGGTAGACGTCGCACCCGGTGGCGGCGAGCCCGGCGGCGAGCGCCGACTCGAGCAGGTGCCCCGACTCGCGCGTATCGCGGATGATCAGGACCTGCGGCCGCTCCCGCCCGTCGAACTCCCCGCCCATCGCGCGTCCGAGCGCAAGGGCGAGCTCCGGGGTGAGCTTCTCCCCCACCGGTCCGCGGACGCCGTCTGTCCCAAAGAGCTTTCTCGTCTCGGCCATAGGAAAGTGATGGATAGCCGATCGGTGAGGCGTTGGGACGACCGGGGCGCAGCACTGCAAGCTGTCGCGCCGGACCGCGAACGCCGCGCTGGTAGTCAGCGGGCCTCCACCGCCCTCCCCCACTTTCGACGTACGCTGCCTACTAGCGCTTGGAGAACTGCGGCCGCTTGCGGGCCTTCTTCAGTCCGGCCTTGCGACGCTCCTTCTCACGGGCGTCACGAGTCAGCAGACCGCGCTTTTTGAGCTCGCCGCGCAGCTCGGGCTCGAGCTCCACCAGCGCCCGGGCGATGCCGTGGCGGACGGCCCCGGCCTGGCCGGAGATGCCCCCGCCGTGGACCCGGATCTGAAGGTTGACGTTGCCGTCGTAGCCGCTGGCGACGAGCGGCTGGCGGGCGGTCATCTGGTGAGAGGAGCGCGGGAAGTAGTCGGTGATCTCACGGCCGTTGATCTCGAGCTTGCCGTCGCCGGCCCGCAGCAGGACTCGCGCGATCGAGCTCTTGCGCTTGCCCGTCGATTGGATCGAGGTGCCCTTGGGGACCGCGGTGGCCTTGCGCGCGGGGATCTCGTCCTCATCGTCGGCCTCCGCAGCCGCCTCTCGCGCAGCACGCTCCTCCTCCTCGGCCTCCAGAGCCGCCTGTTCCTCGGCGGAGAGCTCCCGCTCCTCGGTGATCGCGATCGGATCGAGGTCGGCGCCCGGGACGACGTCCTTGGGCTTCTCGGCCGCGGGCTTGGTCGGCTTGCGCTTCGAGGCGGACTCGGTCGGCTCGTCGTCGCCCTCCTCGGACTCAGCGGGAGCCTCGGGAGCGTCGGCGGCGTCAGAGTCGACCTCCGGCGCGGCGGTGGGGGCCTGGGGCTCCGGGGTCTGCGGCTCGGGGTCGGCCCCGGTTGGAGTTTCCTCGGGGGCCTCGGTTGGCGTTTCCTCGGGGGCCTCGGTTGGAGCCTCCTCGGCGGCATCGGGGGCCGGTGCCTCCGGCTCGGCGGCCTGCGGCTGCTGGTCCTCGGTCGGTTGCTCGTTCTCCTCGCTCATCACGAGCTCACCTCCATCGGCTTTGGCTGCTGGGCGGCGTGCGGATGCTCGGACCCGGCGTAGATCTTCAACTTCAAAAGCTGCTTGCGCGCCAGCTTGTTGCGGGGGAGCATCCCCTTGACCGCGAAGCGGATCACGTCCTCCGGCTTGCGCTCCAGCATCTCAGCCAGCGTCCGCGACCGGATCCCCCCCGGATAGCCGCTGTGGCGCCAGTACCGCTTGTCGGCGAGCTTGTTGCCGGTGACGTGGATCTTCTCGGCGTTTACGACCACGACGAAGTCACCGGTGTCAACGTGCGGGGTGTAGTCCGGCTTGCGCTTGCCGCGGATCACGTCGGCGATCTGGGTCGCCAGCCGGCCCAGGGTGTGGCCCTCGGCATCGACCACGAACCACTCGCGGGTGCGGGTCTCGGGTGTTGCGGAAAAGGTCTTCATCACGTCAAAAAGAGCCGGGGGAAGCGGGTCCCTCCCAGCGCGGCGGCGCATCATAGCTACTCGACGGCAGGCGGGCGAGTCGAGCGATCCGCACCTCCGATCCGTCCGAGCGCTCGCCCCCGGTGTCTCTGAGCGTTTACTCATAGAGGGGACCCTTTGTGAGGGAATAGTGGCAGATGTGTTTATGTTGACTCATCCGGAGGCGTGGTTATACTGCCGCGCCAATTGATTCAGCCGAGTCGTCGGAGCGCAATTTGCAACGGCGAGCGGGGGAACCGGAGGAGGGGTCGAAAGAACCTTCCAAGGGGCGAATCGGACATACATAGAAAGTCCGTAGCGCTGCTCTTTCTGCGCGAGCCCGTCAGCTAACCCCGTAGGCCCCAACGAAAGAGGAGTCGTATGTCCACGGGTACCAGGTCAACCAGATCAAGAAGTGTCAGCGTCCTCGCCGGGACCGCGACGGCGATCGTCTCGGTGGGCGCAGGCCTTGCGACCGCTCAGACTCCCGGTGGCGGCGGCCTCGAGGCACCGAGCCAGCCGATCGTCAAGGACGTCCGCTGCCTCTCGGGCTGCCTCGACCTCCGCTCGGTGGCGGTAGGTGGCACTGCGGAGCTGGTGGGCAAGGAGCTCGAGGCCGTCTCGAGGATCAAGTTCAACGGTGGCGCGGCCACCCGGCCGACCAAGGTCAGCTCAAAGCGAGTGACCTTCAAGGTCCCTTCCGGCGCTCAGTCGGGCAAACCCGTCGCCATCGATGAGACCGGCAACAAGGGACGGTCGGCGCGGGTGCTCGACGTCCGCCCCGCCTCGGAGGTCGAGACCGTGGAGGACTTCTCCGTTCGCTCGGCCGAGGCGAGCCCCTCAAAGAGCTTCTTCAAGTCCAAAAAGGAGAGTCAGCTCGACTACCTGTTCGAGTCCGACCGCCCGACCGACCTTCGTATCGACGTGCTCAAGGGCAAGCGCGGGCGCGTGATCGATTCGATCATCGAAAAGAAGCAGAAGCCATTCACCTCGCAGTCGACCACCTGGGACGGGCTGACCGAGGATGGAGCGGTGGCGCCCAACGGTAAGTATCGCTTCGAGATCCAGCCGCTCAGCGGTGGCGAGGCCTCCGACGTCAACTTCAAGTACTACGACCACTTCTTCCCCCTGCGGGGCAAGCACTCCTACGGCGACGGCCTCGGGGCCGGTCGGGGTCATCAGGGCCAGGACATCTTCGCCCCCTGCGGGACCAAGATCAAGGCCGCCCGCGGCGGGCGGGTCCAGGTTTCCGCCTACCACTCCGCCGCCGGCTACTACGTGGTCATCGACGGCGCCAAGACCGGCCAGGACTACGTCTACATGCACATGCGCAGGGGGACGCTGCCGAGGGAGGGCGCCCGGGTGAAGACCGGCGACGTGATCGGGCGTAACAGCGATACCGGCCGCGCCACCGGCTGCCATCTGCACTTCGAGCTGTGGTCGGGACCGGGCTGGTACGAGGGTGGCAAGGTCCTCGACCCCACCCCGGTCCTCAAGCGCTGGGACCGCTGGAGCTGACCTGACGATCGTCCGGCGAGGCCGCGGCCAACGCGGGACGGGCTCAGCCCGTCAGCCCGCCGGCTCCTGGCGAGGCTGAGCCGTTCTCTGGGCGTGGAGGTCAAGGAGCCGCGAGCGATGGTGCCACACCCGCACCTGAGCGAGCCGGGACACCGAGCAGCGCGCCCACGGGGCCGCTCAGCCCGTCTCAGGCCGCTGGCTCCTGGCGGAGCTGAGGGGTTCCGTGGGCGTGCTGATCAAGGCGCCCTGAGCGATGGTGCACCCGCACCTGAGCGAAGGGCAACGCCGAGCAGCGCGTCCACGGGGCGGCTCAGCCCGTCAGGTTATTCCCATTCGATTGTGGCGGGGGGCTTGCTGCTGATGTCCAGCGCGACCCGGTTGACCTGGGGAATCTCGTTGATGATCCGGTTCGACGCCCGCTCGAGCAGGTCGTAGGGGAGCCGGGCCCAGTCGGCGGTCATCGCGTCGTCGGAGGTGACCGCGCGAATCACGATCGGATAGGCGTAGGTCCGACCGTCGCCCTGGACCCCGACCGACCGGACCACCGGCAGCACGCAGAACGACTGCCACAGCTCCCGGTAGAGACCCGCGGCGCGGACCTCCTCCTGCAGGATCGCGTCGGCCTCGCGCAGGGTCTCGAGCCGGTCGGGAGTGATCTCGCCACCGACGATACGGATCGCCAAGCCCGGTCCCGGGAACGGCTGGCGCCAGACCATCCGCTCCGACAGGCCGAGCTCGGCCGCGACCTTGCGGACCTCGTCTTTGAATAGCAGCCGCAGCGGCTCTACCAGATCCAGGTCGAGGTCGTCGGGAAGACCGCCCACGTTGTGGTGGGATTTGATCGTCGCCGCCCCACCGCCGTCGCCGCCGGATTCGATCACGTCGGAATAGAGCGTCCCCTGAACGAGGAAGCGGGCGTCGGAGAGCTTGCGCGCCTCCTCCTCGAACACGCGGATGAACTCCTCGCCGATGATCTTGCGCTTGGTCTCGGGGTCGTCGATCCCCGCCAGGCGGGCGAGGAAGCGCTCGCGGGCATCGACGTGGATCAGTTCAATTCCGAGCCCCTCGCGGAAGTTGGCAACCACCTGCTCGGCCTCACCTTTGCGCAGCAGGCCATGGTCGACCAGCACGCAGGTGAGCTGGGAACCGACCGCCCGGTGGACCAGCGCGGCGGCGGTGGCCGAGTCGACCCCACCCGAGAGCCCGCAGATGACGCCTCCGTCGCCGACCTGGTCGCGGATCCCCTCGAGCTGGGTCTCGATCACCGAGCTCATCGTCCATTGCTCGCGACAGCCGGCGACGTCGCGCAGGAAGCGGTCCAGAATCGCGGTCCCGTGGGGAGTGTGGACGACCTCGGGGTGGAACTGGATCCCGTAGAGACCGCGCTCGGGGTTCTCGCAGGCGGCGACCGGCGAGTCGGGCGAGGAGGCAAGCGGGCGGAAGCCCTCCGGCGCCTCGTAGACGGAGTCGCGGTGGCTCATCCAGCACCGTTGCGTCTCCGGCAGTCCCGCCAGCAGGCGTCCGCCGTCCCCGATGAGGCTGAGCTCGGTGCGACCGAACTCGCCCTTCTCGGCGCCCTCCACCCGGCCGCCGAGCGCTGCCACCATCACCTGCATCCCATAACAGATGCCCAGCATCGGTACGTCCAGATCCAGCAGTTCGGTGGGCATGGCCGGCGCACCGGGCTCGTATACCGACGCCGGCCCTCCGCTCAACACCAGCGCCCGCGGATTTCGCTCGCGGATCTGCTCGACCGGCACGGTCGCGGGAAGCAACTCGGCAAAGACGCCGCACTCACGGATCCGACGAGCGATGAGTTGGGAGTACTGGCCACCGAAATCGAGCACCAGCACCTCCTCGAGCGCCGGCTCGACGGCAGCCGCTGCGCTCGCACCGGGGCCGTCCCCCTCGGCCTCGGCCGGCCCGATGGAGCCGCCCGCGACGCCGACCTCAGTCATCGGCGACGCCGACCCCGTTGGCAACCGCGCTGCGACCGTTGGAGCCCATCCCCACTGACTGCTCGCTTTGGAGCTTCTTGCCCTCGGTCTGGAGTGCCGGGGCGACCATCACCTCAGCGCGCTGGAAGTCACGGATGTCCTCGTAGCCGCAGGTGGCCATCGAGGTACGCAGGGCGCCGATCAGGTTGAAGGTGCCGTCGTTCTCCTGCGCGGGC